>JBAZDV010000104.1:0-4646 GCA_041654195.1 Candidatus Methanomethylophilaceae archaeon
CAGACGAAACTGACATTCAGACCATAAAACTTGCATTTTACCCACAACTTTAACCCAACTGTCAAATTCAATATCAACGTTTTTGGAGATTTTAGGTGCATAAAGTACCTCCATGGTAAGATGTCAAACTACGTTAGGTTATATTAAAAAAATTAAATTTGAGATAAATTATGTATATAATACATATGTTGCTGCATCATATCCATCAGGATCCCAAGACCGTGCTGTAATTTCGTTTCTATATGTATAACCAGTTCCTCCACTATAGCTATCCGATGCTTTCGCAAAGTAAGTGCCAAATGTTGTCGTCGATGCAGATTTTACTGAGCTTGATTCACGGAATAACTCAGTTTCTACGTTTATCTGATAACATGTTATACTGGTAGATCCGGTAGAAGCTGTTCCACTGAATAGAATTGCGGTATTTCCAGCATTCCATCCAAGTGTTCCGTATGCGTCAATGGCACCTCCTCTGGAGTCAGAATTATATTCACAATAACATACCCCGGCACTCTGTTCTTCTGCCGCACTGACAGGTCCGACAATTGCTATGCCTGCGAAAAGCAGGATCAAAAGCATTGAAACTGCTCTTGACATTATGTTGTTTTTCATGTTTCACCTTATCTGAGATTTGCATAAAACAGATCTGAGGTTGATCTCTTCATCCATTCACCGTTCTATGCAGGACATTCCAACAGCTGATCTTTGGAATATCCATGGTGAACGATTAATGTGGAGGTTATAGTCATTTATGGCAAAACACTCTACATATCTGAGTCATATCAGACGGTCTGTTGAGAGGTTTGCCACAAATCGTTTTAATCTGTATAAAACTATTCTGGATGGCGCATGGGTGCCAGGCAAAAATAATTTGATATTTCAGTGGGTGCGGCGACATTTTTTTCGCTGTCTGTACTTATACAGAATACTCTGTTTGCCCTGATTTATGACACAAAGGTCTATTCAAACCAACCATCAGTCCTGATTTTTGTGTGTAGAGTGTTCTGCCACAAATCATTAATAAACAAAGATAATATTCATGCGATTGCAGTATGAAATCACTAAAATTATTAATCATTTCAATGGTTGCGGTATTGCTTCTGACCAGTTCTGTATCGGCATATGATCAGAAAGTGATTGGAGATTATGTTATAACCTCAGGATATGACCTTGATCTCACAGAGACACAGACTTTTATTGCTAATTCTCAATCTTCCCTTAAATCAGACAGCTATTCAATAATTGAAGGCCAAAGCAGGATCCATGTATTTAACCCTGGTCATAGCTGTAGACGAGTGATTATTGATATTGACTGGTCAGATAAAAATAATGAATTAAGACTTGATGTAGAATCACCAGATACCATATATGGTCCATTTTACGATGGTATTGATGGGCAGGTTGATGGAAGAATATACATATCAATTTCAAAATCATCCGGAGGGTATCTGTCTGAAGGGGACTGGGCTAATATAATCCATGGAGAGTCGATATCAGGCACTGAATATTATAACTATGCAGTATATCTCAAATGATCTGACTTGGATAACAAGTTATTGACAGGCTTTTTGAGGTGTCTGTTCATACAAATCTTCATTCCCGGGATAATATGACAAAAAAGATACCAATCAGAAAAATTGCCATCCTGCTTATTGTGATATATGCAATCCTTCTGGGACTTGTATATCATTATGCATGGCCCTGGCACTCCGGGGACATCTCTAATGGCAAACAGGTGGGTGATGTATATATCGAACCTGCCTATGGGATGGATACATCTGATATGACCCTTGCAGAGACGCATGTAGCTGCGCCAGAGGAGCTAAGCTTCAATACACGCATGATGATCTTTGCATTTGCTCTCTCTCCTTTTGTGCTTGGTATATACCAGATATTATTAGCAGTAAATATTGTTCCTGTTTTACGATTTAAATCTGTAAATAAAGATAATGTCCTGCGTAACAACAAAAGAAAGGAGATCTGGCTTGTTGTAAAAGAGTATCCGGGCATGAGTTTTAATGAACTTAGGGAGATGACATCTCATATTAAGGGAAATTTCAGATATCATCTTGAGATGCTGGTACGATGTGAATATCTTAAAAAATATCAGATAAATGGATTCATAGGTTACTTTGATGCAGGAGGGTCTGTAACAGACTCTGAAAAATATATAATCATAGCACTGAAAAGCAAAACAGCGAAGGAGATATATTCAATACTTCAGAAGAACAAGGGAATCTCACGAAAAGAGCTCTCTGAACTATTGCATATCTCAGGCCCTACAGTCACCTGGCACATGAAGAGACTCATATCACTCGGAATTGTCAGAGCAACATATTCAGGCAATTCTGTCAGTTATTGCCTTGCTTCTCACTCAGATGCTCAGAAACACTACCTGAAATGTGATCCATAATCTCAGTTATAGCTGGATTTGTTTTATTCCTGGAGATCTGAAAAACCCAGACCTAATCAGACTCTGAGAATGTCGGCAAATTCTGTTCTTTCCCGGGGGTGTTTCATCCCTTTAGTATCTGACACCTACCACCAGTTCTATGATTATCTCCGGTTTTACCGCATCTGTCCGCAGATTGTGCAGACAGTGTCGGCACAATCTCTTATTCCGGCGGAAAAGCTGTTGAACAATCTTTCATACAGTAAACTCAGGATGCTTGTGGCATTAATTCTCTCAAATGTGACTTCCATGCGATTGAGTCTATACGTTGCAACTGGTCGGTGCGGAAGCTTAAACGCCCGATCACAAGCCTCTATTACGAGCGTTCCGGTCTGTCAGGGAACAGGGAGGCGGACTGTCCCTCCCACACCGTTACTCATTTCCTTATAAATAGCTCTTTTTTAAGCATTCCATATGCATCAAAACTGACATATGACGTCAGAATAATCGAAAGCGTGACGCATAAGGTGGTTGATGCGTAAATGGTGACCATCAATGCAATCTGGTAACTAATAGCGGTCATCGGGGAGAGTCCTGCAATCAGTTGTCCGGTCATCAGTCCCGGAAGAAATACAATGCCCATGACCGCAATATTCCCCAGAGATGGTTTGAGTGCAGATTTCAGTGCGGCTCTGAAATGCGGGAGCAGTGCCTCTTTTCGCTGTGCTCCAAATGACAGCGCTGATACATACCGATTTTCGTTTCTCTTAAGGTCATTATAGAAGAGTGATGTCGCGATGATGGTTCCTCCAAGAGAGTTCCCTAAGAGCATACCTCCGATGGGGATTAAGAACCTGGCTTCGGAAAATCCACCGCCCTGAAGAATCAGTGTCTCAAAGTAGATCAGACAAAGAACGGTCGCAATGATAAAGGCGGCAACGGTTGGCAGGTAGAACTTTCGGATGACTACGTCCTGTTTGCGTACCGCCTCATAGGCCGCAACGGTGATCATGACACCCAACCAGAGGACGTTCAGGATGGGGTTGTTATACTCAAAGAGAACCGTTAGAAAAACGCCTGCAAGAGCCAGCTGCACAGACATCCGGAAAAATGACCAGACGGTCTCTTTTATCATCGGAAGGCGGGTCTTGTGCATGACAAAAACCGGTATAGCAAGCAGAAGGAATGCAAAGAAGAGCCCGGTTATCGTGATGTCGGTTGTGGCCATTGTTAGTTACCTCCGATGGTAATGATACGAATTCCCTCACGGTACCAGGCATCGTCATGGGATATCGCGATGACCGTCCAGTCTTCTTGCGAGAGAAAATAGTCTGCCACCTGCTGTTTCATCGAACCGTCAAGGGCCGCCGTGATTTCATCCAGGAAAAAGATTGTCCGTCCAAGCAGAAGTGATATGATGATGACAATTCGCTGTTTTTCCCCGCCGGAGAGCGTTCGGAAATCCTTGTCAAGGGTAGTCTCGTCCAAAGAAAAAAGGGTGAGATATTCGCTGAGAGAATCCTGATAGAGAATTGTTTTGTTTGCGGTGTATGCAAAAACGCCTGCAATCAGTTCCCGGACAACTCCTTCCCCGATATCCGTATCTTGTGAGATGTATGTCGTTTCCTGTCGTATGGCCCATGCGGTAGCAGCGTCAATTTCCTGCATCCGGTAGGAAACCGTGCCTGTGTCCGGTCGTGCATATCCTTGTACCATCTTCAGAAGAGTTGATTTCCCTGACCCCGAAGGCCCTCTGATGACGACTTTATCGCCTTGGTTAACGGTAAGAGAGAATTGGCTGAGAACGGTGATTCCAGCAAATACGACGGAGACGGTATCATATCTGATGATCTCTTCTTTCATGATCTCTGCTCCTCTCATTTCCTTTTAAAAATGTACATCGGGATATATAAGCTTCATCTCTGGATTGTTTCGCATTTTTTTGATTTCTGAACTTGGTTATGTGGATCACAACAAAAAGACAACCTTAAATCAGCTTGAAGTATTTTATAAATAATATGAACTTTCGTAAACACTACGTTGCATTGTTCGCTATTGTTATGGCGATAGTCGTTTTGTCAGCGGGTTGTACAGACACCCCAGCGATCACCCCTGCAGAAACTCCCTCATCTATTCCGAACCTTGTCGGGGTCTGGACAGGAACAACGGTTGGACATACCGAAAACTACGGATACCGTGAACAAGTAACGGCACGGTATAACATCACAGAACAAAAAGGCCAGTCATTTACCGG
>JBAZDV010000105.1:0-4634 GCA_041654195.1 Candidatus Methanomethylophilaceae archaeon
CCAAGACAATTTTAATGATAAATCTGCGTGTGTGATACGGCAGAAAGCCGGGCCTGTAAATACTCCTTTAGGATGATTTTTTTCCGTTCTGCCGGCAAAAGGGGGAAATTACGACTTTTGGAGTATTTATTCTGGGGACATAACACTTAATTAATGTCTGGAACTTGAAGAAAAGAATTGAAAGAAATAATTAGGTGTTATGTCCCCCGAATTATAAATTATAAATTTCAGTGTAAATTCATTCTAAAGAAGTATTCACACGTGGGCCTTTCTCCTGTATCAAAAATGAAAATTCCGTTTGTCCCTGGGCGAGATGAAGATGCGGCTAAGACAATACTTCCCTGCTTGTTTCTTGCTGATGATGGCGGTTCTGTTTTCTGTCCTCCTTTCCCCCCCGGCTTTGGCAGATCTGCAGAGAGTTGACGAAAATGAACTGGCAAGGGTCAACGCCCCGGTGACGGGAGAGCTGGTCGATGAATCGGGCCAAATTTATTCGCGCCACGGCGGCTATGTCGCTGACAAGGAGGAGCCGGAACCGGATTTAGGAAACATGATTGATGCCGAGGATGCCTTATCCCCGGTGACGGTTAAATCGGGAACGGGATACCTCTCAGACTATTTCAATTTTAAGGACGGCTCAGTATGGATCTGGATGAACCTGGGGGATCAGGAAGTCGCCATGCAGTCCCGCGATTTCCTGTGGACGCTGGGTTCCGATGCTGCGAAAGCCGCCGGCCGGGAGCAGGTGCTGGGCGCCTTCGCTTTGGACCGTCTGAGCGTAAAAATCGGCGGGGACAGCTATGTTACGCTGCAAACAGACGCCGGTCAGATGGGCATCGGCATTGATATCGATGCCGGAATTGACCGCATTGACCTTGCCGCTCTGTCCTGGGGCGATGCGGACGGTTTTCCTCCCAGTCCGGTTGGCAACACCAACAAAGCCGGCTATGTGGGCTTAAAAGATACGGCCATCACCGGAGTGACTGTTTCCGGCCCGCTCACGATTACCGTCCAGACGGATGCCAACAATAACCTCAGCGCAACCAAAACCGCCCAAATCGGGTTTGACAAACTGGATGTCGATCTGGCGTCCCTGGATACGACGGTGGTAACCGGCGACAAGAAGGATTTTTCCGGCAATCAGGATGTTCTGGGCACGCTCTACTTGAATGACCTGTCGATAAAGAATGTGAGCGGTCATTTGTACTTGCAGGATCCCACCGGCGCGGGAACGGCGACTAATCTGGACCTGGGTGCAACGGTTGACTCATTGGATCTGGACACGCTGGCCTGGGGAGACCCGGACGGAGTCCCCGAACAGCCGAATATGGGCGGTGTGGGCTTGAGAAGGCTGTCCATTGCCAATCTGGCGATTGACGGTCAGGCCACAATGGACACAAAGACTGTTCCGGATGATTCCGGCATGAATTTTTTTCCGGCGGGCAAAGTCTTCCTTCGCCTGGGATTCAGCAAGCTGGATATCGGCATGGGCTCCCTGGATACCGACCTGGCGCTGGGCGACAGCAAGGATAATGTCAATCAGGTTCTCGGTTCTCTTTATCTGGGCGGTCTGATCCTGAAGATGAAGGGAGATGTGGACATCCACACGCCTTCGGCAGACACTCAGGGTGTGGTAATTGAAATGGATGTCCAATCCTCCCAATTCACCTTAAACACTCTTTCCTGGGGAGATGCTGACGGCATCGGTCCCGGCAGCGCAGCCGGTTATACGGGCTGGAGGAATGTGAACATAGACGGTTTGAAGTTGGACGGCAAGGTCTCAATGGATGTGGCAACCGTCGATGGCAATGCAGCGCCAACCCCAACAGCATCGTATATGTATGCCAGCTCTGCTGAGCAAAATATGAGCCCCAGTTTTGTGCATATCGGCATCGGGACCGGCAACGCGGACGCAGCTCCCGGCGCTGTAAATGCTCCGCTTGCTGTCAGCATTGACACCTGGCGTCACGAAGTTGTCCGCGGCGCCGACAAAACCCTGGCAACCGGGAATGTACTCAGAACTTTTTATATGAAGGATCTAAAGCTTGGCATCAACGGCTGGATTGATATCGGCGCCCACTAGCCCTATTCGGGGGACATAACACTTAATTCAAGTTCCAGATATGACGCTCTCATACAATTGTTTTGGAATTAAGTTCGGCGGGTCTGAAGACCCGCCCTACGTCTTTTACGTAGTGCGTACCTTTAGGTGCGGTTGAATTAAGTGTTATGTCCCCCGAATGCTAGCTGCGGCGCGCAAGTTTTGCTTCCTGCACGAAACGCGGCGTCAGTTCTTCGTTTTTCACTTGCCGCAGATAAAGGTTCATTAAAACCTGATAAGAAACGCCGACTTCGTCGGCAATTTTTTTGAAGTAGGCAATCACGTCTTCATCGATGCGAATGCTGATTGGCTTCTTCAGCTTTTTGGCATATGGATTCTTGATCGCTTTTGAAAAATCGTATTTATTTTTCATAGTTTCCTCTTCTGCCAATATTCTTCTCTTTCAGTTTTATCGGCTTTTCTCGCCGATATGATTCTTATGGTTTCCTCATTCGCTTCCTTGACTCTTTCGCAAAAGGAAACCACCAATTCCTTTAGCTTTGACGACAATCCCAAAATAATAAATCTATCCTCATCATCTGAGTGGTCCGGATCGGAAATCAACAACGCTTCGGAATCATAGAACACGGTCATGGCTTCTTCGAAAGCAACACCATGCTTTTTCCGGTTCATCCTGTCTTTATCGGGGTCCCATGCAAATTTCACGCATACAATGTATATAATCCAAGTATAGTTGTCAATCATCAAGCACTATTTCTTGCGCTTGATTCGTATTCGGGGGACATAGCACTTAATTCAACCGCACCTAAAGGTACGCACTACGTAAAAGACGCAGGGCGGGCCTTCAGGCCCGCCGTGTATATTCGGGGGACATAACACTTAATTCCGTTGTCATGGTGAGCCTTCTGACTAATTTATTGTAAATCAATATATTAGCATCCATACCTTTACATTATTATGTTATATCCTTGACAAAATGATTATTAACCTTTACATTATCAGAAACTAACATTTACATTCTATAGGGGATTTAGTCATGGCTAAGTTAAGAAAAAGGGGTGAAGAAATTAGAAGTTTTATTTTAGACATTGTTGAAAACAATACGACAAAACTGATCCCCAAGACGATGGATAAGTTTAACATTACTCGTCAAGCAGTTTTTCAGCATATCCAACATTTAATTAAACAGGATATGTTAATACATACAAATCATGGAGTGTACGAATTACGCCCACAAGAAGAATGGTCTGAAACATTTTCTATCAGCAGTAATTCCGCAGAAGATGTTGTATGGAGAGAAGTAGTAGGCCCTAGAATAGGTAAGTTACCCGATAATGCTTTAGATATTTGGTATTATGGATTTACGGAAATGTTCAATAATGTCGTAGACCATTCTAATAGCAAAGATGTGTTGATTAGAATTAAGAAAACCGCTCAAACCACTCAAATGGATATTGCTGATGGCGGGATTGGAATATTTAATAAGATTAAAAATGTGATGGGACTTCTTGATGAGCGTCATGCAGTCATAGAATTAACAAAGGGTAAATTAACCACTGACCCGAAAAGCCATTCAGGTGAAGGAATATTCTTTGCTTCGCGTATGTTTGACACATTTTGTATTCTTTCAGGCGAAGTTTTTTTATCACATGCATATGGTGAGGATGAAGACTGGATTTTACAAAATAACGCTGCTCAAAATGGCACGAGGGTGTCTATGAAATTAAAAAACAACACTGCCCGCACTAAAAGAGAAATATATGACAAATTTTCTGATGTTGATTATGGTTTTACAAAAACAGTAGTCCCGGTTCGGTTAGCTCAATACGGGAACGAAAAGTTAATTTCTCGTTCTCAAGCCAAGCGCTTATTGGAGAGAGTGGATAGGTTTAAGACGGTATTGTTTGATTTCAGCGAAGTTGAAACAATTGGCCAGGCATTTGCGGATGAGGTATTTAGAGTTTTTGTCAACGCACATCCACATATTGAGATAATACCAATACGTGCCAATGCCGATGTCACTCAAATGATCCAAAGGGCGAAGTCTATTAATTCAGAAGAACAAGGACAACTGTTTTAAAAAAATTCCAAACTGACCCACTACCAATTAAGAAGCGCATTTGACAACTGGGCATGGAATGTGGTTTACTTCGCCGCACCAGCGCAACAACAGTCTGAGTGATGCATAACGGGGGAATCTGGTATGGGCAAGGCAAGGAAGGCAAGGCGCTTGAGCGGGCTGCTGCTGTCGGCGGTTCTGCTTTTGAGCGCGCTGTTTTTGGCGGGATTTGTTCCGGAGTGGGGCGCGGCAAAAGCATCGGCCTCGGAAAAGGCAAATGCGGCGGCCGCGACGGCGTCCATTCCCGATCTGGTGGAAAAGCTCAGTCCGGCGGTGGTCAATATCGCCACTACCCGGGTGGTGAAAAACCGCCTGACTGGGCGCGACGTCAGTCAGCAGGGGATGGGCTCCGGCTTAATCATCTCCGCCGACGGCTACATTTTCACCAACCATCACGTTGTAAACAAGGCCGACAGGATCAAAGTCAAACTGGCCGACGAAAAGGAATACGAT
>JBAZDV010000106.1:0-4619 GCA_041654195.1 Candidatus Methanomethylophilaceae archaeon
ATTCTCGACAACGCCCCACTTTTCGCGCATCTCAAGCGTTTCAATCTTGTCTATAAAAACTTTCACTGCCATAAAATTTCCCTCTCTTTTAGTCTACCAAAACAACATCCTGCTGCTGTTGCTCTTTTGTGATCTGGATAAGTTCCTGCAGAGCAGACTCCACACCTTTATCTTCTACTTGTTGCATGACATTTTTTTGCGGAGGTCCATATCCTGTAAGCCCAGCAAGGTTATATCGATTTAAAGCTATCTGTTCAAATTCTGCCTCTCGATCAGTGCTTTCAATCGCTTCAGTTTCTGCTTCTTTAATGACGGAAGGTACAATTTCAGATAGAGGTGCTTCCGGCGCTGCTTGTAAAATCTCTTCCGTGGCACTTACTATCGGTTCCATAACGGGCTTTTGAAACTCGAGATTCAGAGCAGGCATTTTGAAACTGGGCTCAAAACCTTCCCATGGAGCCTTCATCTGTTCTGTCCCCTCTTTCAAGATATCTCCCCAAACTGAAAGTAAGTCAAAATTATCCACACCTTTATTGAACCCGCTTTCAAAAGCCCCGGACAGAGCTTTCTCCAGATCATCAAATCGAAGGGTAAAAGCGGCTTTCAGTATTTCTCCGATCTTCTTTCCCCATTCCACAATTTTTTCAAGAGCGGAGGAAAGTGCCGTGTAAATGATTGTGAGAAAATCCACGGAAAAGAGATTGGAAAAAAGGTCGTACATCCAAGCCGTGAAAGCCCCAAAGAGTTGCATCCACGTGCGCAGAGATACCATTAAATTATCCTGATAATTCTGAAAGGCTACCACAAAAAGCCTGCCCATATCACCCAAAACACTCTGCCAATTGTCCCGGAGCCAGGTAAAAAGAATCCCCAAATTTTCTCGTAAGTGTGCGAAAAATCCCAAGGAAAGAGATACAAAGTTTTTGACTGCATTTGTTGCTGCATTCCAAGCTGTTACGATTCCTTCCTTCCCCCAAACCAAATAGACCAATCCCGCAAAAGCTCCAACCACTAATGCAACCTTAGCGGCAAGTGCCATTAATGGAGCCATCGCTGCTAAGGCACCTGTCCCAATTCCTGCAGTTGCACTTGTCCCCGCAAAAAGCAGAGATGTGAAAAATCCCTTCAGGAATACAATTGTTTTCATCAGAAAACCAAAAGCCATAATTGCTGGTCCTACACTTGCGGCAATTGTACTTACAGCGATGATCGTACTTTGCACCTCGGTATTTAATGAATTCCATGCTGCCACTGATTCTCGAATCATGTGGTTGACTTTCAAAATTATCGGAGCGAAAAACTCTCCTATCCGCCGGGCAACATCTTTGATGTTATTCCCTAAAATTAACATCTGCGCATTAAAGGATTTTAACACCCGGTCCGTCAGCTGTTTTGTCTCGCCACTTGCACCTCGAAGCGCCGCCTCATATTCACGCATCTTTTGAGAATGCCCCATCAAGGTTTGAATATAACCAAACGATTTGCTCTGGAAACCCAACATAGCAGATGTCACTGGCTTTTGCGCATCTGTCAAACCTTGGAATTTATTTTCCAACAGCTCAATTATATCAGCCAGTGGTTTCATCTTCTCCTGGGCATCATAAATGGAGATTCCCATGTCCAGCCAATTTTGCTTCTGTCTTTTGAAAGCTTCCTGGACATCACGTAAAACAATGTTTAAAGCCATTCCGGCTTTTACTCCTTTTGTACCCTGATCGGCAAATACAGCCAGAGCGGCAGCACCCTCTTCTACATCCTTATTAAGAGTTCTCAAAGCAGCTGCTGCCATATTCGTTAAAGCCTCCGAAAAGTCCTGCACGCTGCCGTTAGCAACATTGTTCGTTTTTACTAGAACGTCGGATAACCTGATCAGGTTTTCCTTGTGCTTTTCTGCGTCTTGAGATGCCATGCCCAGAGCGTTTAATGCATCGGACAAAAGGTCCGTCGCCTGGGTCATAGAAAATGTTCCTGCAATTGCGAAATTATTAACGACATCCAAAGAGGCCAGAGACTGCTCCGCAGACATACCAGCAGAGGCAAGGTAGTAATATGATCTGGCAAGCTCGTCTGCGGAGGTCATTGTTGACATGGAAATTGTACGGGCAGTATCCTCCATGCGAACCCGCATCTCATCGGACACATCCCCTAAAATAGAAAGAGACTCTGTCATTGCCTGATCAAAGTCTCCAAAGGCCTTAGTCGAATATGCACCGATCGCCACGAACGGCAGAGTTAACGCTTTCGTTATAGACTTACCTAAAGAAACGATCTTGTTAGCGGATTCCTCCATCTGGCGCTCCGCATTTTTCATCTCGTTAATAAACTGGTTCGCCTGAACCGATAATGTTACAACTAAACTGCCTACATCCATACTGCCTTATTCCTTCTTTTCCAGTCCTAAAACTGCACTCCAGTAATTTTTTGATCTTTGTGACGGGTCTTCCATTGCTGGCGAACCTCCACCGAGAGAGCTTCTTTCAGCCCGAGTGAAAGACAAAATAAAGTCTTTCACATGCACTGATTGCGGCGATTTTACAAAAGACCGTCTCACCTCCGCAGCCACCTGTGCCAGATAGTAATCCTCCTTGCTGGTTTGGTTTCTTTCCAAATCCAAAAACGCCATCCACTCTATAAATTCTGAGGATGTCGTTTTCTCCATCACTTCCTGCAAAGGTGTCTTTAGATGGGAGGCGAGACGGAACCATCCTAGCCGCTCTCCCCTGAGCCGTTTTTTACTTCGTCGCCCTCCATCTTTTGATTGAGAGCATTAATCTTTTGAGCGGCTGAAAATAGCTCACTCAAAACTCGGGAGGGGAAGTTTTGCAACTCAGCCATTGACACCAACTTGTCGGTCTCATCATATAGGCAGCGTTCAAGCAGGATTGAATGCATCCCTTCAAACGTTTTCACCCCTGATACCTGTCCCTGTGCATTGTAGCGAAACTTATCACCCATCTTCGTGAGATAGGTGTCCCTTTCTCTCCCGGACATCTCCCGCAAAGTATAAGTCTTGTCTACCCCCTCAGGAGTCTCCAAGACAACTTTCAACTCTTCCCTTTTTAAACTCAGTTTTATCGGGTCCATAATTAAATGGTCTTTTCGGTTTCAAGCTTATTATGAACAATCTGAATTCCTTCAGAAAGCTCTGTCATCGTTGCAGGAGTGGCGGCTTTTCCATTGGCTTTCTCATAGACTTTCAGCACATATTGAAGCGCCTGGTCCAGCCGTTTCACGGACTTGTTCTCGGAATCATCCGGGACTGCTTTTTCCGCAGATTTAATTGCCGCAATAATTGTTCCCTCATATTTCTGCCAAGCAGGCTTTGCAGTCCAAAGCTTACTAAGCAAAAAGGCGACAATGCTGCCAATAACAGTGATCGCCAAAGGAGTGTTTAAGTACTCCCAGATTTTCGTGATATATTCCATTGTAGTTTCTTTCTTTTGTTGTCAGGCGGCAGGTTTTAAGTGCCGCCAGAATTGTTATATTGTTAGCCCCTTGCCGGTCCTACTTCCTGCCCAGAGTTATTTTGGTTCGACGGAATTATTGTTACCTCTGCCGTGGGCTGTGCACCCTCCGTGATCCTCTGGGGAGTAAATTGATCGATCCAGCCCCAAAACGTGATCGTGGAGGCATCAGAAAATGTTATCGTAATCTGTTGATTTACGTTGATCATAGCGGTTAAATCGTCGTAACAATCCGGGTCGTAAGCAAACGTTCCCGAAGCATCCGCGAGCGTTTTCAGTTTCTTAGGAGCCCGGGTGCGCCACGTCTCATTAAGCATCGTCGTGGTGTCATTTGCGCCTCCCCCGTCCATACCCGGAGGCGTTACTTCCTTTTCCCAAAGTTTTACATTCGGGTAGGCGCTGAAGCTCAGCCTAGTTCCATGTCCATCATCTAATCTTGCCATATTTTCAATTCTCCTCTCATATTACTCATTTTCGCACAGGATGCCAAATTTCATAATGGCTCCAATAATCTCGCTGTGTGAAATCAAGACCTTTGCAACTGTCTGTCCAGCGGGGAAAGGTGCTGCGGTTCCAGACCCGGCCTGCCAATCATAGGCATAGTTTTTATTTACTTTTATCAAGAAAAGAGGCGTGTCCCCTGACCCCAAAAAGTAAAATATACCGTCCCCAGTTGTGGTCAAAGCCAGAACTCGAATGTCATCCGTTTTGACCGAAACGGAACAGAAGTAAGATTCTCTCACTACCACCGCAGTTCCAGAAACAGGAAGTGCATCGCCAAATCCTCCCGTCAGCTCAAGATCATTATTAGAGTCAAGCGAGACTGTCATCGCATGGCGACAGTAATCTCCAAACCAGACATCCACTTTATCGCCATCCTCAAAAGGATGGTTTACCCGGTTCATCATGACGATGCCGCTATCATCTGTGATCTTTGTTACAGCTCCCCCCAGTCCTGCGGAGAGAACAATATTTTGTACAATGGTCCCATCTCCCGAAGGAGCAGAGGACTGATTGAATGATTCACCCCCAAGGGTGATAGTTTTTTGTATTCTAGCGAGTATGCTCATATTTTATTTGTATCCTTTCTTCATTTGTTACGATAAAGCAATCCTGCCCTCATGACTTTGGGTGATAGCTCACAATGCGAAAAAC
>JBAZDV010000107.1:0-4586 GCA_041654195.1 Candidatus Methanomethylophilaceae archaeon
AACGCAGGAGCCCCATAGTGTAGAACCTGCACCCCATTTTTTTTGACGCAACATATTTTACGTCTCCCCTGTTGTCCCATATCGCCCATCATAGCACCGATCTGCACAAAGCGGTGCAGGAATTTCACCAATATTTCCCAATTCTATATACACCTATGCAAAACAAGCATGATTAGTCCATGATATAGATTGGACTATTTTCTTTCACAGTAAAGCAATTGCAGGCAACACCCGTTTGTTGCCATCCTTTTTCTGCTACCGTCTTATCAATTCCAAGCGCAACACTATGTCACGGGCAATAAACGAAAACATAAAATAATTCACAATAAATATTGACATAATCCCAAAGCCGTGTAGAATGATAAGCATCACGAGAACAAAACTAAAAACGATAAGGAGTACAGATATGGAAGAGAAAGTAAAACAGGGAGCACCTGAAGTATTGCTCACGGCAAGACAGGTTGCCGAACGGCTGGGTGTGAAGCCTTGCACCGTTCGCAAGCTGATCGAACGGAATCAGATTAATGTGGTCAAGGTGGAGAGCCTGAACCGCTTCACCGAGGCTGATGTCGCGGAATATATCAAGAAGAACAGGAGGTAACGCATATGCGCAAGCTTATCACTCTCGCCAAATTTTAAATGTTGATCCGGCTTCCAGCGGCTAAAACGGTGTCGGTACTACCGTGCTGGGTAATAATAAATGTACAGGTTGCGTAATGTTCAAGAGGCAGGATTTATGACTGATTTGATCATCATGGCGCTAACCGCAAGTTTTATGGGATTTGAATACATAGCTTGCATACCGAAAAAGGTTGAAGTGCCATACGCGGTCATCGTCACACTGCTCACGCAAAAGCGTATCATGGCCAAAACGTCCAGAGGTACGTTCCGCATAGTGGAAGAGACGTTGCACCCCGCTTAAATTTCCAATATCGGGCATCCAGACCAATCGGATGCGAATATGAATCTAATTTATCTAACCATATAGGGAAAAGGAGGACAATTGAAATGAAAGAAGGACTTGAAATGGCGATCAGCGCACTTGGGCAAAGGATCGAGGATCTTGAGAACACGGCATCTTGGAAGGAGCATCAGATTTCCGAATATGAGGATTCCATCAAGCTCAAGGATTCTTTGATTGAGAAACAAGAAAAGACCATCAAGGAACTGGAGGAGCTTGTGGCTCGTTCAGGGGTTTTGGAAAACAAACACCAAGGAGAAGAATGATGAAAGTGTATGACGCATGTATTAATGGAGATTCTTGTACATGCAGGAGTCTCAAAGACGCAATCACTATGGCGACCAGTGATGAAGAAATGGAAGTAGGTGATGAATTCACCATCAAATGTAAAGAGATGACCCAAGAGGAATATGACAGTCTAGAAGAATTTCAGGGCTGGTAAACCTAATAAAGACTTCCATCAAGGAGAAAGACAATGTTCAAGAAAAAGAAAAATGAGCCGTTTGAGACTTTCCGTTTTGGGAATTCTCCGATTTTTACCACAAATAACCCTTCCGTGAAGGCAGTAGCAAAATCAGCCGAAGAAGAGACAAGAGCTAAAAGCGAGAAAATCTGCACTTTGTGTGGGCAGATCGATTCGCTCAAGGAAGAGAACGCCAAGCTCAAGGGAACTGAATCACAGCTCAAGAAGGCGAATGCCGAGCTTGAACGTCTCTATCTCAGAGAGATTGAGCGATGTGAGTCTGTGAAGCAGGTGAAGCATGTGGTTGAGGAATATAACAAGCTAGACCTGAATGGAATCATGGAATCTATTGCTCGCGCTGTAATGGAACCAAAAGAATATATTATTGGGAGCAGAGATGTTTCTACTCTTATCAATACAGCAATACACCATGCTGCCACCACCAAGATCAAGCGCATCAACAAGAAGAACATCATGAGGGTGTGCCAGAACCTTGACAACGAAACCAATAAAATGGAATACGCCCGCATCATGATGAACGAGCTGAAGGAAACCGCAGAAATTGAAGCGGATGGCAAGAAAATTATCGATGCACGGAAATCCGGAATGGACGCTTGGGGTGTATTCCTGAGCATGTTGGCAGAATACAAGGTCAGGCGGGATAGTGTTTTCTGATTCAACGCCGTATAGTACGGCAATTACGGGACTGTGGCGGAAGGTATACGCTATCAGATGTACGGTAGAGGACTAAATCGAGTTGACGAATTGAACCCGCTAGCGACTGTGCATCTATCAACATGCAGGTTTCGAGTCCTGTCAGTCCCAAAGGCATTACGCCTTATCTGCCCTACTTTTACAGAACAAACACTGAGGGGCTTCAAGAAGGGTGACAGCCGGGAAAGACCGGCAATGGGGAGTAAATGGTGTCGATTGGTGTCAAGGCCTGCAAAGGAATCACCAAGACTGGGGTTCAATTCCCCAACTCTCCAAGATAGCCGCTGACGAGCGGATCGTACAATATCGTAAGCCTCTCAACGATGCTCAAAGTGCGGTATATGAGGGAACGTAAGCCCCAAGCTAGGACGGAAAAGTGAGCCTAGCGACTTGGGGACATGGTGTTAATGGTAGCACGACTGCCTTGCAAGCAGTAGGAATGGTTTCGATTACCACTGTCTCCATAGTAGAGCACAAAAGGAGAAATGATTATGAAATACCGTATTCTTATCCAGAATGGTTTTGGCGACTGGATTTTCCATCGCAAGACGTTCACCAAGGCGTTTGATGCAATCACGTTTGCACAGGAATTTGTCAAACATACCTACAAGGTGATAGGTATTGTCTGCGAGGTCGAGGTAAAATGAACGACATCATTCGCCTTAGCTTCGATACCGAGGAAGCTTGGCTTGCAGAAAGGCTCAAGCATCTCACCACATCAGAGCTTTCCGTCGCCTATGGATGCAATAAATGGGCTTCCATCGATGAGTTGTTCGATGTGAAGACCGGAAAGCGGCAGGCGAAGGACTTGTCGCTGGATCCGCCGATAATCCATGGAAACACAGGCGAACCGATAGTGCGCGAAGAGTTCATATGGCTCTATGGTGATAGGTTCAAATATGGCTACCACGCACGGGATATCCTATGCAGGAAATCAGATCCATACATCTCTACCACCCTTGATGGAGAGCTCACATATACTGGGCAGGATGTGCTCGTGAAATCCCCGACAGGATATGTAGGAATCGTCAAGCATGGAATGCTTGGGGTTCATGAGATCAAATGCCCGACAGTGAGAACAAGGGCGGAGCTTGCGGAATGGGATGACGAAATCCCTGAATATTACTTTACCCAGGTTCTTGGGCAACTTCTTGTCACAGGGTGGGACTTTTCCATACTCACCGCAAAGGTAGTGCAGGAGATGGTCCACAAGGATTCGTTCGGCATGTGGAAGAAATCCATGCTCAATACGGTTCACACGAGGAATTATGTATATTTTGCAAGCGATCCGGTGATTCAAAAGTCATTTGTGGCCATAGAGGAAAGCGCAAGAGCTTTCAGACAATCGGTCGATACCAACACCCGTCCTGTGACGGTGTTGAGATTCTAACATAGGGGGAATACATGGAAGAACAAGATGATTTGTTCGCAGAAGAAATGAAAGGGACTGCTGAAATGGCAGGGCAGGTTGAGGCTTCGCAATCGTCGCCACAATCCAAGGAGCTTGCGGTTGATATCCACGTGAAGGAAAATGGGCTTATCTTCGACAACCTTCGGGAAATCAAGAGGCAGGTCTTGGAGCAGGTGAACGATGAGATCGCGAAGGTAAATCCCGATAATGTCGATGAGGCGAAAAAGCTTATCACAAAAGTCAACAAGATCATCGATGATATCGAGACGAAGCGCAAGGCGGTGGGCAAAGAGTATAACAAGCCTTATGAGACGTTATGCGATTATATAAAGACCATCAAGGCTGAGGTTGCGACCCTTATCGTCCCGCTTCGCGAGAGTGTCGACAAGGCTGAGGAAGAACGGCTGAAAATCCGCAGGGCGAAGATTGACCAAGCAATCATTGACAGGCTCAATGCCGATGACGCAAAAGCTTGCTCCGACATTATTCTTTCTTGCACATGGTTCAAGGACAAGCGATGGGAAAATTCTTCGGTGACCGTCAAGAAGGTGGTATCGGAAATCGATACGAAAATCACCCAAGTGGTAGGTGAGATTGAACAACTTGACCTTATGGGTGATGGGTCAATCACCATTGCCGTTGTTGATAAATACAAGCAATCAGGAAGTCTTGTCGAATCGCTTCGCTATCGCCACGACCTTGAGGATGCCGAAAGATCGAGGCAGGAAAGGCTCAAGAAGGCCGAAGAAGAACGTTTGGCGGAACAGCAACGCAAGGAACAGGCGGAGGCTGAGCGTCTGGATGCCCTCAACCAGCAGAATGAGGAGGAGGGGGAAAGGAAAGCGATCCAAGAGGAATCGGGAGCGTTTGCACAAGATCAGGAAGAGACTGTAACAATCGGAACTGATAATGTGCCAAAGTTCATGGCACCCAATCCGGTTGAGCAGAAGGTTGAGGAATTGGTCGATACCGCCTTCCGTGTGAGGGCTACGATGGCAAAGATTGATTCGCTCAAGCAATTCATGAAGGAAAACGGG
>JBAZDV010000108.1:0-4537 GCA_041654195.1 Candidatus Methanomethylophilaceae archaeon
GATTTTGGTCACCTTCGCTGCCGGTTACTTTTAACCGGTACGGCGTTGGAAGACCCGCTTCAGTACCGGGACGGAATACTCCGATGATTTCATCCTGGGGCTTTCCTGCATTTCGCCGAGATAGTCCGGGAACTGGATTCGTGTTCCACTTCCCTTCTCCTCTGGTCTCCTCCATTTTCGTCCTTATCTCCTGCTGGAGGGTCGGTCGGTGGTGTAGCGGCCGGCGGTTTCTCGCTTTTTTTCAATTCGCTCTTCATCTTGACCTTGTATTTCTCGCATAGCGGGCATTTGCGCTTCTTTCCGGTTCCTGCCGTTTTTACCACCATTCGTTCCCACACGAGAGGCAAACGGCGATTCTGTCAGGAGAAACCGTGAGGAGAAGTGGAGAATAGAGGAGAAAAAGAGAGGATGTCAAAGGAGAAGTGAGGAGAATAAAGGGAAAAAGAGGTGCCAGCATAATTTCTTCTGGGAAATATTAGGGGGGTCTTCTAGGAGGATTGACAGATCGCCGCTGTATTTCCCTCGATGTAATCAATATATGAAGTTTGGTCGCCACGAGCGGGTGTGTAAAGGGTGATCACTGTAATAGGTCCCTTTGTAGTCAATCTTTGACATCTAAAGCGTGGTATGACAGATTGTCAAAGCCGATAACGAACCACGTGACTATTAGTAATCCTATGAAAATACTGATGATGGCTCAAGAAGATCTAGCCAACCACAATTTTGGAGTAATCGGCAAATGCATTTACTGTGGATCCGAAGAGGAGTTGAAGACTGAGCACATAGTCCCTTATGGATTGGGAGGTAAATCGATTTTAAAGAAAGCGAGTTGTGAAAATTGTGCAAAAGTTACTTCCCAAATCGAGATGGATGTACTTAGGGTACACTTCGGAAACTATAGAACTTCCATGGATTTTCCTTCTCGAAGGAAAAAAGAGAAATCAACAACTACTCCTATCACCGTTGAAACAGCGGATGGAAATTTGGAAGAGATTCAACTAAATATTTCCGAAAGTCCGAATTTTCTAATAATAATTGAATATGATGAACCTGGCATTTATACGGGACGGATTGATACGGGGATGCGTGTTACAGCAACAAGGCTGATTGGAAACAAAGAAAAATTTGAAAAATTAATGTCTGATCTGTCTGAAAACAATGTGAAATCCATTGCGATTTCATCAACTTTTACTAATTCATATGCAAGAATGATAGCAAAAATTGCTTACTGCTATGCGGTAGGGATTTATTCATTAGATAATATTGAACAAAATTTTGTCTTACCGTATATTATGGATAAAAACCTTAGTGGCTTAGGGAGGTTTGTTGGATGCCCGAAAGAAGCTGCTATAACATCATCTGGAACAGGACACTCGTTTAGATGCAAAGTTGAACCTGAGGGATTGATTAGATCAAGATTAAAATTGTTTGACTATGTGGATGCGCCAGAATATGAGATATTTGTTGGTACACTGAAGAAGGAGGCTATAAAAAATTTCATGTAGTCACCCTACCAGAGTGGCTACTTTTGGCAAGAGCCTTTCCTCATATGCGTATTCCATAGTTCCTTCGCACACTCTTCACAAACGCCCTCCGGGAGGGTTAACCTAGCCTGTTCAAAGGCCGCCTGATACTTTTCCCGATAGGCTGCCGTCAGAGGATCATACTTCCCGCAACGGGAGCACTTCCCCGGCAACTGCTCCACCGGGACTGGCTCACCGTTCACGGTGGCCGTTGTCGTCGCGAGTCCCGCCGGTTCATACTCTGCTGGCTTTGTCATCTCATCTGCCATCCGTGTCACCAGTTGACCGATTGCAGCTGACCGATGATACCTCTTTCATTCGGGTTTCTGATGATCTGTAAGGGTCTTTGGGAGATACCACTTTCTAGCACGAATTTTCTTAAGGCCATGGACCACATTTGACTCAAGGACTATATTATTAGCCTTGTTCATGCATTCGATGCAATTTAAGGCATATATGTTAACAAGGGAGGGTTTATCAAGGGGAAGGGTCGTTGTCTCCTTCTTGGTTATTATCCTTATATCTTGTTGTTGTTCCCTCCCGGTTTTCAGCATATCGCATAGGTGTCTATTCGCTTCTCGTACTTGAGTGTAATAGTCCAGTAATTTATCGAGATCAAGATCGCTTTCAAAGTGAAAGATATCTGCGTAAAAAGCCTCAAATGCATTTTTATCGTCGAGAAGCGTGTATTCAGATGAATTGATGAAGATGCCACACTCCTTCAAACAGCTATAAATTGTGGAAAGGTTAGAATCGGGGTGTTTATTGAAGCAGTCCTTAACTAATTTCATTTTCTCATCAAATTGTCTAATCTCAAAAATTATGGCGCCAGCAACGGCTTTTTGACGTGCAATTGTTTTACGTCTGTCTTCTAAATAGGTAAATCCAAAACCGCTAATTGCTCCAAGGAATGCACCTATTAAAATAAAGTATTCGCTGTCCATCTCTCATTACGTCTATTTCGATATGATGCGATATTCTTTCTTAATGTTACCGGCGCTTATCATCCTTGGGGCGTTTATCATCACTGTTTTCCTCTTCCAGTAAACCAAGCCTCTCCATAGAGTGCTCAGAGATGAAACCACAGTTATCACAAACTAAAATTACTGTAGGAATTTCCACCTTGGATAAAACCTTGCCCTCAATACTTATATCAAGGGTTGATCTGGAAAATCCAAAACCTAAAGAGAAACGCCTTTTCCCACATCGAGGACATGGGGACAATGCATCTCGTGCAATCAGAGCATCCCAAGCTTTAAGGAAGAACTCTTGGCTAACCTCATCACTCTGCAGGTTTGATATATAAAAACCCAACTCTCGCGCGATGAATTTCCCAAGCCGCGCGCGAGGGGGCAATTCTTTGTTTTCATTCTCCATGTTGATTAATCTCCATCAGGTGGCTTAATGCATAGCCGTTGGAGGTGTCGCCGTAAGGCTTCCCTTTCCTCTGGATTGGTCGACAACGCCTCCCGGATCAGACTGTCGAACACCCCTGCTTCAAGACACATAAGGAGTAGTGATTTCAGGTCTACGCTGTTCTGTTTCTGTGCTTCGTCGTGTTCCCGTGCCCCGGAGTACTGCCTTCGGCTCTCCTTTGCCGGACCCTTTTCGCGCCTAAGATCTTCGGGTTCCGGGACCATGATCGCACATCTGAATGATGATGCTTGTAGGGCCATAGGCGAACCCGGGAACATCTGTACTCTCCAGACCGTTAAAGCCATGACCGTGCGCGGCGTGAAAGTGTCGCGGCATTCCAGAAGAGTGCGTGGAAGAGGTAGTTGCCGCGGTCCCGGCGTGACTACTTCAATCTAACCAGTTTTTTACATATGATAACTTTCTTGCTACCGGTCTGCTAATACAGCCCTTATTGGGTATATTTCTACCGTATATGTATTGCTTAGGGAATAGTATAGTGTCAAACCCTCTTTTTTACAGAGAAATCCATTGTAGCAATTGCAGGACGTCCAGGACGTACTGTAGTAAGAACTAGAAGTCTATATTTGCCTTCTCTCATCGTAGAGGTATCTAATTCAAAATACCAGTGATTATGGGGCTTTCCTGCAATAATCTTAATATATGTAATGCCCGTAGAATTCTCTTCAAACTCTTCAAGAGGTTTATCGGAAAGAGGCTCTATTTGTGCAATAAGTCCGTTATCAACAGACAAGTTTGTTGTACCGGTTACTGGGATAATATCTCCCTGTTGGATATCAAAGAGCCTATCTATAAAAATCCAAGGCTTCTCAAGTGAAAACGTAAGTCTAACATTTAAATCGTCTATTGCTTTATTACTTAACATATCCAGTACTGCGTTAGCCGCGTCACTTCCTTTCAAGGATCCTTCTCCAGTAAGATTAAATGCAGTATTATCTACTGTTGAGATGACTTTTATTGTATCCGCCTCATGGACTGGCAATACATTAAACGAGTTATCGCTGCTAGGACGTTGTAACAGCACAAAGTATTGTCCTTCAGGCAATAATTTTGGCACGTCTGTTGAAAGTGTATCTGAAAAAGAGCCATCCGGATAAACATAGACGTAACGATGTAGGAAATAGTTACTGTGAAATAACCAAAATCCTATGGATTTTACCTTTTCTGTTGTTTTTCCTTCAATATGCACTCGATCCCCTTGACATATCAAACCAGAATTGATTGAAGCAACGAGCTTTCCTCTTGATTTAGATTCTGAAATCAATCCCTTTTCCCTTAAGGTTCTGCCTACATCTAAAAGCACTCTATTCGATAAATCCACTTCTGAAATGAACGTCTCAAATTTATGATTCGTCTTTAATCGCTGCTTAAATAATTTTAACAAATAACCATTTTCACAATCCATATCTTTAGGATGAATTGTAGCATTATTTTCATCCATTAAATATACGAGTGTAGGCAATTTGCATTCTTGCGCTTTGGAATACTCAAGTTCAACGAAAGATCTCCCCATTGTTTCCTCCACGCTTCCATAGCGCATGCCGATAATGCCTATAAAGATATCCGACTGGGAAACTTCT
>JBAZDV010000109.1:0-4513 GCA_041654195.1 Candidatus Methanomethylophilaceae archaeon
TGTGCATTCGCGGTTTATCACGGCACTTATTGCACCTGTTCCGTCATCTACGACAACTTTCATTCTCAGATCTAGCTTGGGAATGATGGTTCCATGAGAGACGCATTCATTATTGAGTACTGAACGGTTGCATTCTGGACATCTTTTGATGAGTCCGCTGCCCATTCTGAGGTCTACGACCGTCCCAGATAATGTGATATCCAATCCGCCGCCCGTCCTCACGATCTCGCCAACGGTCTTTACACTGCTTCCGCCGATATCGGCATCCTGGAAATTATCATCGACCCTGCTGACCTCGCATCTTTCACCGAGATTCAATTGAGGAATACCTTTCCAGCCTCTGATATATGCGTTTGTGATACAGATCGTCTCTCCTTCTTTCAATCCGAAGTCGTTCCATGCTGAGAACTGTATCTTTCCGGTGTCATCTGCCATCAGACCCGAATAAACGACCTTTTGTTCGCCTTTGACTATGATATTTCTTGTTTCGACCGTAAGTATACGTCCGGTTACAGTGACGTTTCCGATGCCTTCTTTCAGATCGCTGATTTTTGCTTCTGATGATGAATAGGAGATGTTCCTTTCAGGCAGTTGGATATCGGTATTCGATTTTTCAATGATACCGCGATTTCCGAGATGTATCTGGACACGGTCGTTCCACATCTTCACATAAGCGTTCTTGAAAGTGTACACAGCGCCCTTCTCCAATTCACATGAGGCGCCGTCCCAAACGGTGAACGATGCTGTTGCCGTCTCATCTCCCAGTATTCCTGAGACTATGATCTTTTTCTCGCCTCTTGCGGTCACTTCCTTTTTCTCAAAGAAAACTACCTTGGCAAGTATATCCACATTCTGTTCTGAACCGTTCAGATCGCCTATTTTCTTAGAAACGGCCTCGGCTGTGACGAAACCGATGTTGTTTCCACCGTATTTTCTGACGATCCCTCTCTTTGCTGCTTCCAGGTCCAAGTGGTATACGTTGATGTAGGTGTTGAGGTCCTCGACCAATTGTTCTTCGTCGACCTTGTTCTCAAGCACCCTTTTCAATTCTTCTAAATGGGGTGTTAGTTCATTCATTTCCATTCTATCGACTCCTTTTCAAAGGGGCATTCTTCATGCCATAAATGGCATGTGCATACCCCTTTTTAAGCTATTAGGGGGTAGGCCAAAAGTGGTAAGGGCAAATTTATATCTTCAAAAACGTTGACAGTATTATGGATAGGATGATTGGTGCCTGCGGTGCATCCTGCACTGGCTGTAAGATCTATCAAAAAGAATGTGCGGGATGTTCTGCACTCGAGGGAAAGGTCCCTTGGATGGTCTACGTCAATGAGAAGGTATGTCCCATCTACGACTGCTGTGTCAATGACAGGAAGTATGAGCATTGCAACAAATGTTCCGAGATGCCATGCAAGAGATTCTATCAGTATAAGGATCCGGCGTTGTCTGATGAAGGTAATGAGAAACTTAACAGTCTGAGGATAGGAACATTGCGTTCTTTGTGATCGGGTAACATCCTAACCTTTAAATGCGTAAAATCAATCAGAGTATATGGTTCCCAAGAAGAAGATCGATTCGATTCTGGAAGGCTACGATAAGGATAATCTTACCATAGCAACGCTTTGTTCTCATTCGTCTTTACAGATCTTTCACGGAGCCCGAAAATTAGGTTTTAAGACCATGGGTCTTACGATCTCTCATGATACAAAGTACTATGATGCATTCCCTTTGGCTAAACCAGACAGCATCGTGAGGTACAAGGATTTCAAGGACATGGAAGAACATGTCAAGGAATTGCAGGACGATAATGTCATCATCATCCCGCACGGTTCTTTCGTAGAATATATGGGGCCTAAGAGGTTTGAAGACTATGAGGTCCCCACTTATTGCAACCGTTCCGTACTCCAATGGGAGTCGGACCGTGACATGGAGAGGCAATGGATAACATCTGCGGGCGTTTCCATGCCACGTATTTTCACTGATGCAAGAGAGATCTCAGAGCCAGTGATGGTAAAGTATTACGGTGCGAAAGGCGGACGCGGTTTCTTTATTGCCAAGGATTATCCGGATTTCAAAATGTCCATTGATAACACTCAGCCATATACCATCCAGGAGTACTGCTTAGGTACGAGATATTATCTCCATTTCTTCTATGCTCCGTTCAAAGAGGATGGATACAAAGTTGCCAGAGGCGGAACGTTAGAACTTCTGTCCATCGACAGGAGAGACGAAAGCAACATCGATGAGATGTATAAACTCGGATCGATAGAGGATTCAAAGAGGCACGGGTTGTGTCCTTCGTTCGTCGTTACCGGAAATGTGCCGGTCGTCATCAGGGAATCTCTTTTGCCTAAAGCATTCGAAATGGCAGAAAAGATCGTCAATCGTTCTTATGAATTGTTCGGAGGAATGTGGGGGCCGTTCTGTTTGGAGACCATCGTCACAGATAAATTGGAATTCAAGGTGTTCGAGATATCCACAAGGATCGTTGCGGGGACAAATCCTTTCATCTCCGGTTCTCCATATGCCGATCTGATATATCCGGGTATGAGTACTGGCGCAAGGATCGCAATGGAGATCAAAGGGGCGATCAAGAACGGCAATCTCAAGGACCTGATGACATAGGCTTCAAGAGAAAAGCATATTATCATTTGCAATATACGGTGTTACGATGGTGTCAAAAAGGCTTCAAGATGTACCACAGTCTGGGACTGTAAAAATAGCCAATATGGTAAGTCAACTTAGGTCAGAAGGAGTTGACATTGTCTCATTTTCAATGGGCGAGCCTGATTTTACGACACCCGCGAATATAATCGATGCATGTGTTGACTCGTTACATGCGGGTTTTACACATTACACGCCTTCAACAGGGATCCCTGAGTTGAAGAAGGCCATTGCTGACAGAGCAAGGGTGGATAACAAAATACCGTGTCTACCGTCCAATGTTCTGGTTACGCCGACAAAACAAGCGATCTTCATGATCGCACTGGCATATTTGGACCCGGGGGATGAGGTCCTGCTTCCCGATCCGGCGTGGGTATCTTATGAAGCAGTCATCCGTCTTGCAGGCGCCGTACCAGTATATGTTCCGACCTATTTTGAGGATTGTTTTGTCATAAAACCGGAGAAGATCGCTGCGGCCATCACTCCGAAGACGAAGATGCTGGTCCTTAATACGCCATCGAATCCGACAGGGTGTGTTCAGCCAGAAGAGACGTTGAGAGCGATCGCAGAGATCTGTAATGAAAGGAACATAATGGTCCTTTCTGATGAGATCTATGAGCACATCATTTACAGCGGAAAACATGTTTCTATCGCATCTTTGCCTGGAATGTTCGAGAAAACATTTGTTGTTTCCGGACTGTCAAAAACATATGCAATGACAGGATGGAGACTGGGGTGGGTCATTGCTTCGGATATCAAGCCCATCAATAACCTTCAGACGCATTCGATCACATGCTGTACGTCATTTGTCCAAGCAGCTGCCGTAGAAGCTATCAAGGGCCCTCAGGACAGTAAGGTGGCCATGGTCAAAGAGTTCAAGAAACGCCGTGATCTGGCACTTGATCTCATAAGTGACATCGACGGTCTGGAATGTAATTGTCCGGAGGGAGCGTTCTATCTGTTCCCGAAATATGATAAAAAGATCAATTCTGTGGATCTGGCAACGCATTTTCTCAAAGACGGCCATGTTGCGGTCACACCGGGAAGGGCCTTTGGACCCGCAGGTGAAGGATTTTTCAGGCTTTCGTATGCAACAAGCGAAGACAACATCACCGAGGGTCTTGACAGGATCAAGAAGTCTTTGTACAGACTTTGACCATTATACGCGCATGTGCATGCATTCTTTATACCCCTTTACAGATAGGGGAATATTCTGTCCGTATCCGTGATGGATACGAGCATTCCACGACATCGGGGAGAGAAAATTGAGTAGGAAACTGTTCACAGTTGGGCCGGTCAATGTCGAACCAGAGGTTCTGCAGGCCATGACGAGGCCCATGATCACGCATAGGTGCAAGGAATACAAACAATTGCACGGTGCGATCGTCGAGAAGTTGAGAAAAGCATTGGATACAGACATGGACATATTCCTTGTCGGAGGTTCTGCGACGGTCCTTGTCGAGGGAACGGTCAGGAACGGTGTCAATTCAAAATGCGTCGGTATTTCCAACGGATCGTTCGGGAAGAGATTCATTGAGTGCAGTGCGCTCAATGGAAAGAATGTTACAGAAGTCCATGTCCCATGGGGCAAGGCAATGAAACCGGCCGACATCGAAGGTAAGGTCACCAAAGATATCGAAGCGGTCCATTGGGTCAGTAACGAGTCATCCACAGGTGTGCTGAGCGACAGTACGTCCCTTGCAAACGAGGTAAGGAAACAGAATCCTGACGCATTGATCATGGTCGATGCGGTCACATCTGCATTGGCGGCAGATCTGAAGATGAAAAAACTTCAGCCGGATGCATTGATATTCGGTACTCAGAAGGCATTGGCGCTCCCCCCAGGACT
>JBAZDV010000110.1:0-4497 GCA_041654195.1 Candidatus Methanomethylophilaceae archaeon
TCCTGTGCCGCATCCTGCTATAGGACATACACCCCCAAACAGGTACAGCGACGATATCAGGACCGAGGCCGTTCGGTTATCGGTCGAAGAGGGAAAGACCATAGCTGATATTAGCCGGGAGATGGAAATACCGCCGGACACTATAGCAGGGATGCTGCAAGAGGTGGAGCAATATATCCAACTGGAAGAAAAAGCTAGGGGGTTGAGGCTGGTTGGTAAGGTCGGCCAGCGCATGGAAGAGTTACTCGACGGGCTTACTAAAAATCTGGAAAAAGCCTACCCCAAGGACATCGCCATGGCCTTTGGTGTCCTTGCTGACAAGCGGCGTGACCTGCTCGGTCCCCGTGCTGGCCCTGGTGCCCTGTCGCTGAAGATCGCCTGGAAGGATGGAACGGGAGCCGTTGAACTCAAAACCGGCGTCCAGGAATGATATCCTTGCCAGTATATGGGTGATAATACCCTTTTTGTATCTTTTCGGTATTATATCGGCCCGGATCTGTGGTATAGGATACTTAGCTAGTAGGATATGAGCCCCAAAAATTACATTTAAGGCTGGTGGAGGGTGCGAATCTGTGATTTGCGCCCGGAGGCCAGCCCTTTCCTTTGCCCTGGTGGCCGGTGGCTGGCTGCCGGTGTGCCGCTGGGAGGCTGTCCTCCATGGGAAAAATTGGGACCCAGAGGGGGGGGGATCGGCTGCCAGGCCCCGAGAGACACCCCGCACACTTTTCAAAAACAAACGCGCCATCCCATTATATGGTATCAAAGGTATTCCTGTCTTGGAAATACCTTTTGTTCCTTATAAGCCGTCAAGGAGGGGGTAAGTTGCACCCACCCATCTTGTAAGCCATCGACGACACGGTAACTTACCGCCCCCACCAACCACCGTCAGTTTGACGACAGTTGAAAACTTAACCAGGCAGCCGCATACCACAGGGGTGTCCGCTAGTACTGGACACCCTTGAACCGCCACCGCCACCAACGCCGGTCAGTTTGTCCCATGTTGAAAACTAATCAACACACACAGGCAAGCCACCGTTAAATATTGCAACTCCGCTGTGACTCCCTGCAACTCATGGTTTGTTGCAGCCTCAGCCTTACAGCCTCAAGGGCTAAGTTGTGTTTTAAAAGTTTGCAACTCCTAAATGAAAAATACATGCTCCCCTTATGTATACTTTTTTTGTTTCTGTGTTTGACTATCTTTGCTCTTAAAACAAAAAATTTCCCGTCACGACCTAAAGAATATGAGTATAAGAGTATAAAGAGTAACAACTACCATACACTCCTTGCAAACACTGAATTCCTACTGCAACTCATAATAAATATTCGTGAGTTGCAAAGAGTCACAAAATCATCAAATAACAGCATAAATTATACTTTATAAGCAAAAAAAGTAAATAAATTTACCAAAATAAGTAATAATAATGGCGCATTACATGGTAATACACACAACACCATACAACACCACGTAGTACACAGTAATACAACGTAACACAAAAATACCTAAATAATACCAATATATAACCTAAATACTTACAAAAATACACCAAAAAACACATTACACTGTGTTACTGTGTACGACACAGTAGTACACAGTAACACGCAGTAATACGGCAAATAATCCTAATTATTACCAAAAACAACCCAAAAAACAAATTACAAAGTATTACATCGTATTACCGCATACAACGCCGTAATACAAATATTCCATATTTTTCAACAAGTCAACACAAAAAACGCATTACACAGAATTACCCCGTAACATATATATTGCATTGTAATACACCGTAATATATAATAAAGTAAAAACGGGGTGAGTTTATGAGGGTGATTAATCTTAGAATACCAGATGATACCTATATGGACCTGCAAGCAGAGGCCATGCAAAGAAACTACAAAAGCAGAGCTGAAGGATCTGGACTGACAGCCACGAAGTCAAGTATTGCCAGGGTTGCATTAGAGGAATGGTTAAACAAAAACTCCAAAAGAAGATTGGACTATCAAAAATGGGTAGATGAAATGGCAAGCAACCCGGACAATTATCCAAAACTTGATGATACCAACACCTCCACAGACGGAGAATATGAAGACGATGAACAGCCGCCCGACGATGCAGAGACCGAAGAATAATTAAACTTGATAACAGGGTGTCCGCAACTTACGGATACCTTCAGAGTAAAAGGGTGCGAACAGTATTCCTACCCTAACCATAGGGGTGTCTATTTGTGACACCCCCCTTAAACACCAACCCAAGCCAAACCAAAGAACCTCTTACCAGGGGTTCTTTTTTTATTTATACCATGACCCCGTAACTTACGGTGTCACCTTACAAGGGTATTTATTCTTAGGGACCACCAAAGGGGTTTCATAGTAGTAAACCCCTTTTAATCGTTATCATATCTATTTTTCACAAAACGGAGTTGATACTACTTGTCCAAAAACAAAAAACAGCCGAAGGCTTGTTCATCTTGCGGCAAGGAGTTCACTCCGATAAATAAGGCACAGAATACCTGTGTTCCCTGCCTTCGCAAACTAAAGGAGCAGGAGGCGGCTTTGCTCTTAGAAACCAAGGCCAAAGAGGAGAAACTCAAACAGGCTTTGCGCCAAAAAACCAAACCAACATCCCCTTTAGGAGCAAAGCCCGACCCCCCTTTAGAAGCGACAACCCCGGGGGCTAAGATATGCCGTGAGTGCAAACAGGAATTCATGCCAGGCCGAAGTGATCAGGTCAGGTGTGATTCATGTATAGCCAAAATAAAAGACAAAACCGAGCACACCTCAGACAACTACAAAAAAGTTAATCTTCGCTGCCAGAATCCGAACTGCCCGCTGCCGGATAGAGTTTTTGAGACGACATGGGAGAAGTACCGCAAGAATCAGCAGTATTGCAGTAAAGATTGTTGGCGAGAACACGTTAAACTAAGGTCCAAGAAACATAAGGAGGAGTTGGAGGAAAAGCGGCGGGGGAATATCCCGACTCAGGTTGTGGAAATAGAATACACACCGCACGATGGTGGACAAAAGGAATTTCACGAATATGAGAATATCAGATTTCGTGTTTTAGCATGTGGCGCTAGATGGGGAAAAGATAGGGCGTCAATAGCTTCGTTTTGTAAAAACTTTGCGGAAATGCTTTCGGAAAGTAGGCCAAAGTTTTTAATTCCTAAAGTACACGGCTGGCTTTTAGCTCCCAACTTTCCAATGGCAAGGCAGCTTTGGAGAGAACTTAAAGAATTCTGGCCAAAAGAGTGGACGCTCAGAAAAAATGAGTCTGACCACCAACTTGAAACAGTAGGTGATGGGCTCATAGAGGTCAAATCCAGCGATAATTGGGATCACCTTGTAGCTGTAGGCTTAGACGCTCTGGTCCACACGGAGTTTGCGCGTGTTCGTGACCAGGAAGGTGTTTTTTCAATGTTAAGAGGTAGGCTTGCTTCTCCCGGTAGAGGGCCGGGCGGCAAGGGAGGAATAGCAATTTTTAACAGCACGCCACGCGGGCGTGATTTTTTTTATAAAATGTTTTTATGGGGCGGAGATCCTAATTTCCCTGATTGGAAATCGTTTCAATATCCGACAGAAACCAATCCATATATCCTCCCTGGTGAAGTTGAAGCGGCCAAGATGACAATGCCGGAAAGACTGTTTAGACAGGAATTTTTGGCTGAGTTTTTATCAGATTCAGGTGAAATATTTATTAACGTTGACGATGTTTCCATAGGGATAATACAAAACCCTGAAAGAGATTTGGCGTATTATGCGGCGTGGGACCCTGCACAGCGTAATGACTGGAGCGCATTTGGAATTAGAAATGAACGCGGGGAGCAGGTATTAAAAGAAAGATGGACTGGTCTTCCGTGGACATCTCAGCTTGACAGGGTAGAATACCTCTGTAAAAGATATAATAACGCGCCACTGTCAATAGATTCTACCGGTATAGGCGAAACATTGCCGGAGGCTGCATGTCAGAGAGGCGTAGAAGCAACCGGTCATTTCTTTAGTAATGCGCTTAAAGAGCAGATGGTAACGCACTTATCGTTATTAATGGAGCGCCGCGATGTTATTTTATTAGACGACAAAGATCAAAAAGAGGAATTAAAGAGCTATACCTATGATATAACAAAAACCGGAAAAATCTCATATCACGCAATCCAGGGAACCCACGACGACCTTGTGAGTATGCTGCTACTGTTATACAAAGATTTTCAATCACCAGTTTTAGTATTGCCTTGGATGGGATTACTTACAGGTATTCAAAAAAGACCAAGTTTATTACATGCTTAAACTTCGGCGCCAATAGGCGCTTTTTTAATTGGAGCTGTCTAAAATATTTGCGCGGCGTAAGGGTTATGTGGCCGTAACCCTTAATTCGCTATGCCTCCGGCGTCTGCCGCGCAAATTTTATTTTTAAAAGTGGAGGCAAATTCAAAAGGAGGGAGGCTGTAAAAATGGGTATTGAGTTAATGGATTGGCAAAAAAGAGTAGTTTATGGTGAGGAAAAAT
>JBAZDV010000111.1:0-4491 GCA_041654195.1 Candidatus Methanomethylophilaceae archaeon
TGACACCGGACCCCCACGACACATATTATAATCTGATACGGGTTTTAATACCCCGCATTTTGAGCATACCTTCATCTGTTCCTGCATAATTATTTTCATTTCATGATCTCTTTTTTTACTTGGTCTAAAATTGAAGCGTCCCGCTCATAATATATATGCGGGATATTCGAGGTTATAATTAAGTTGCCAATTGTCAGGCTGTATGTTTCCTGCAGAGCATCTTTAACATAGTTCATGATTCCCGTGATGCCATACGCGTTCAGAAACAAAGCAGAGAGTATATCCTGAGACCTAAACAGCGCGTAACAATCCAGTTCATCGCATCCATTCCGGTTAACAATCCTAAATTCTAAGTGGTTTAAGCACGGGATTTCGTTAGATTGACTGTCAATCGTTGGATTATACAAAGAGATAACCGCCCTTCGGGTTACTTTAGACTCTTTAAACCGTTTGATAACGCCTGATACTTGGTCGATATGCCCAGCGTATGATCTCGCTCTTTCCCCATAAGTGTAAGAAAAGTTGGAATCGTTCAGCGGATATAACATCTGTTTGGCATACACACGGGCGGCGCGTTCCTTAAGACCTGGTGGGAATTTGGTATGTGTTGTGGGGTGTGTAATGTGCAACGTTAAAGGATCATTAAGAGTAATTACCTTCTCGTTATCCTCTGTTAATCCCCTCTTACCCCATATATTGACTTCAAACACCGCATTATAATAAGCCTCTAATAAGTTCATGATCCATTCTCCTCATCTAATGGGCATGCCATCCACGGACCGGGTGAATAGTAGATACAGTAATTTGTGTGCCTTCCGTGGTGTAAACAGTCGTACCCGTCACGGTGTTTGCATGTGGACGGTCTCTTAACATCAATCAGTTTTGTTTCCATTTTGCATATTCTTCAAGTAGCTCTTTTGTTGGCGTATTCTTGTATCCGTTTGTAATTTTCTGCCCGGCGATCATATACGTAATAGTCTGCTCTTCATCGCTGGCATCATTGATCGGGGCTTTGATAAGCGACGGGAGTATGACATGTCTGGGACAATCGCATTCTGTCAGTTCGGGGCACTCAGCCTTAAATGATTCACACTCAAATTTCCCCGTCATTAAATTTGGAGTTGACAGCGCACACGTTCGGCAGTTGATGAGCGGGATTCCGTAACCGTGACACAAGGCTTTGGCGTCACAATACCGGCATTTGTAGTAGTCAGGTGTGCCACCTATAGCCTTGGGCGGTTCCTGAGCCGTTACGACCCCGTGGGCAAGCTCTCTGAGCATGTGAGAATACTCTTTGTCATACTTTACCCGTTCTCCGTATATCTCATCCGTTTCTTTGCAGACTGCAAGATAATAAGCTCTCTCAGTTTTCGACCATCTCATGTAAGTCTGCATCTGGGCATAATGTTCGGGTTTAACAAGTTTAACTCCTTTATCCCGCATGAGTTTGAACGTTGTCGTGTTCATCGTCTTAAATTCGAGGAGATGCTGGGTTTTCGGAGCCTCGATAAATCCCGTTCCGAACCCATCAGCCGACCCTGAGAAAAACTTGTTATCTGGCTCAACAAATCTAAACTGATTTTTATTCTCATCGTTTGGATCAAACGCTTCTACTACTACTCCGATATTCTTAAGGTCTTTTATGAGTCTGCCCTCTTCCAGGTTTCCGGTGTCAAACAGTCGAAGCATACGCCCATCGTTCTCAACTTCGGCAAAATACGCATGTCTAAACTCATACCATAATTCGCGTTGGCATGCGTTGCCAACCTTGGACGCTCCCAAATGGTTCCTAAGGTTTCGGTTTCCAGTGCGTTTGTAAGAATCGTAAATAGCTTGTACAGTTGGTGTTGTTGTTTCGTTAATTTCGACCATTTTAAGGATACCTCTCATAAATCATAACATTAAACACGTTTTCATAAATGTTATCTTCAATCAAGTTATGGAGCGTGATATATACATCTTCATCCTGAGCTTCAAGAGCAACACATAATCCATCTCTGTATTCAAACTCATGACTAACTTCATTTTTTGTAGTCAATTTAAATGTTTTGTTATTGATTTCAAGTTTTGCCCCAGAATCATAGGTAATTATTGGATATGCGGTATTAATTTCTTTGATATAATCATGCGTAAAACATGCAAATAAAGATAAAGATTTTTCAGTAATCATAAAAATCACCTAAAAAATAGTGGGTTATCCCCACGGGAGAGATGAACCGGCTTTAGTTTCCGGTTCGGCAATTGGGAGTTTTGAGCCTCCGTTAATTGATTCGTATTTTACAATTTTGTTTGAAGCAGGGTATCCATTGTTTGGAGCCTTGACTCTCACACTAATACAAATGATCTTGGTGTGTAACTCAGATGTATTTTTAAATCTGATTACATTTACCGCTCCACACACATCAGCAAGTCTACTATTTGCGATCCTGATAGTTTCCGCATCGGTGGGTGTTTTGCCGGTCCTAACTGTGTGGAAGTTATCAAAGATAGTTCTTCCTTTGTATGGTCCATCAACAATCTGCCAAGTAAGCGAGAGGTATCTATTACCTTCTACCTGTGTAGTTCGCTCTTCTGAATTAACGATCATTGCCTTGTATTTCCCGTCTGGGATTGGCTCAAATGATGTTTCGATGCGCTCAACCTTTGTACTGTCAAAATTAAATTCCATTTTTATTCCTCCTTAATGTTTTGTTCTGAGTTCAATGCCGGGATATACTGAGCCAACGCGCTCCACTCCATAGGGATTTCGTCAGGCATTTCATACCGTGTCTTTGCGGTGTATGCTGGGTTTGTATGTGTCATAATCACATGCTCGCCGGCAGTCTGTGCAAGGTTACGTTTACCCTCATTGGATGTATATGTTTTGATGAGTGCATACCCTGTGATATCCGACCAGTCAACAAACCTGGACGTTTCTGTTTTATATAACCGAAGCGTCTGTTTGTCGTATTCAGGGAGGAGTGGGTCCATAACCTTTGTTACTACCGAGTGAGCAATACACAAAATAATCATGCCTTTGTCGTTGAGTGCGTTAAGACCTAAGATGATATTGGACCACATCTTAAACCGTTCGGCATACCCAGCACCATAATTTTTAGTAAGCTCGTTACTTCCAATAGTCTTTTGTGCCTGGGCAGTGAGGATAACTTCTAACACGTCCAACGAGTCTATAATGAGTGTCTTGTATGGGTGTTCCTGTTTGTAGAGTGATCCTAAAAGGTCTATACAGTCTTGGTAAGTATCAGCCTGGAATTGCGGCATACTCTCGATATATCTATCAGGGATGCCGCGCTCAAGATTAAGCATAATCGGGCTTGGAGCCTGACACGCAAAAGATGTTTTACCGACCCCTTCTATCCCGTGGATGAGGATTCTTGGAGGTTTCCGGACATCGTTTTTAATTTTCGTTAAGTCATACATGGTTTTAGTTCCTGTTTGTTTGTGTTGCAGTTTTGTTTCTTTTCCTGCATATACTCTATTGGTTTAGAGAGTATATATACTTTGTTAATTGGTTAAAAAATGAGAGTTGGTTTATCCGACTTCTTTTTTGATCCGTTCTATTTCCTTCATATACTTCGATTTATGGGTTTTTCGATTTGCTTCGTTTTTACAATCGTTCGAGCAATATCTAGGTAAATATCCACGGCGTTCATAATCATAATCAACTTGAGTTTTACTCCTTCTAAACTCTTTCCCGCAAATCTCGCATGTAAATGTTTCAAACTCTGCACCCCGCCCCCCGACTCTGGGACAAGATGGATTAGTAACACATTTATGATATTTATGATGTTTTTTTAACAAATCACTAGAATTATTTTCATAATATTCCTTCATCTTTTTTGATAGTTCCTCTATGTGAGTTCTATAATATTCTTTTAGACATTCTCTGCAATATACTTGTAACCCATCTTTATTTCTTTTACATTTCCGAAACTCACTTAATGGCAATTTTCTTCCACATTTAGAGCACACTTTGGTTAATTCTTCTGTCATTTCAATCACCTAAAAAAGAGTTACTCGTAGATTTTCTCGACGGTGTTCAGAATCGTTTCTTTGATGTCGATGTCTACATACGGAGCGGAATTTTTCTTACCCCCGACCGCAGTATCTAACTCAGTGAGTCCGATCTGATAATGTTTGTTATAGTCGTAGTTCTGCAAATACTTTTCTCTCTGTTCCTCAGTCCACTCAATATCCACAGCTGGCATAACATACTTACCGGACTTAAACAGGATTTCGGGCGAAAGGGTTTTGATCTTGTCGATGATAACCGTTCTCGTTTCCCGGGTCTTTCTTTGCGATACAAGTCTGTATCCGTCAATGATTTTTTCTCCCTGAGCTGATGCAATGAGAGTTTCAATCTTTGCGGTGAGTTCGTTGTTTCGTGCGGTCAAAATATTGAGCTTTGCAGATACTTCTGTCTGTTCTGCAATCAGCTCATAGGCTTCCTGATAAGGGTTTGTTGACATACTAGTATATATGATGTGTGAG
>JBAZDV010000112.1:0-4462 GCA_041654195.1 Candidatus Methanomethylophilaceae archaeon
TTCCCTTCGACTAGCTCAGGACAGGCTAGGCTCAGGGTGACAAATGTGACTTTTTACGAGTTTGTCTTTTGTGGGGCCCTTATCCGCGTTTGTAAACCTGACGGCGATGGCCAATGGTGAGAACCAGGACAATCACTTTCTTGTCCTGTATGTCGCACAGTACTCTGTAGTCTCCAATTCGATATCGCCAGAATCCGGCTCGATCTCCCCTCAACGGTTCTCCAAAATGCCGGGGGTTTTTGCATCCCTCGATCCGGTCGTTTAGCCAGCCTAAAATCCGTTCTTGAACCGGCCGATCCAGTTTTCTCAATTGCCGTTCGGCAATGTCGCTGATTTCAACTGTCCAGGCCAAGTTCTCTTCTCAATTGCGTGAGCGACTTGCTGCCGCGAGTTTGCGACTGTGCCTGTTTGAGCAGATCCAGATCCTCGTTGTCCTCCAGATATTGCAGGATCGCCTCCCTTACCAGCGCGCTGCGGTTACTGCCGCGGGTATTGGCAAGGAGGTCCAGATCTTCCTCTATTTCTTTGTCGAGTCGTATGGCAAGCATGGCGTTTCTCCTTTTGTGTTATACAATGTATAACGCAGCCGAGAAGATGTCAAATTGTTTATTAGCAATGAGCATGAAAAAGGGGACGGTTCTATTTTTCATTAAGTTTTAATGAAAAAGGGGACGGTTCTATTTTTCATTAAGTTTTAAGTAAAAACAGGTCATGGGTTAGGGGTTAGGGGTCATAGGTCATAGGTTATGGGCGAAGCCAGAGAACGGGGGCTAGTGATTCAGTTTGTTTAAATTCCGGATCGCCTGTAACGATTGTAGCTGAATGTTCCACAGCCGCGGCAACTACGAATGCATCTGCGTAGGAAACAGCATGTTGCGCTTTAACATGCGCAGCGGCAAGAATACGTTCTTTGGTGGCATCGATCAAACTGACAGGCAAACAGGATATATCTTCCAGGCTTGCGTCGGCTTTTTCTTCTCCTATTTTACGGGCTATAATGTAGTAAATTTCACCGAGACTGATTACTGATAGATATGCTGTAGTATGTGTTGACAATGCATCCTTCAGGATATCCCGCACTTTCAAACCCGCAGGTTCCGCCTGGAAATACGCAAGCAGGGCATAACTATCCAGAATGTATTTTTGTTTCTTCACGGGTTCTTTCCTCTTTCCGGTCGGTCAGCAATGCCCTTGTCAGGGATTCCTCCGCAGCTAGTTTGCCATAAAGCGCATCAACAGGGTCAATGGCTTGCGGTGTGAGCACAATTTTGCCATCTGCTTCAGTCACCATCATTTTCATGCCGGGCTTCAAACCGATTTGCCGCCTGAACAGGGAAGGAATGACCACCCATCCCTTGGAAGAAACCGTGACAATTGTTGAATGTAAAGTGTCCATAATGACCTCCTGACGTTATACGCTTTCTGAAACATAGTATAACGTTTTGGGGAGTTCGTCAAGGGATTAAGTGTTGAGGGGTTAGAGGTAATGGGTAATGTATTAAGTATTAAGAGGTTAGGGGTAATAGGTAATGGGTTAGGGGTTATAGGACAGTAAGAGATTCTATTTGTTGTGCCATAGTATCTGGACGGGCAGTGCGGTAAGGGCTTCTCCAAAGGGAATGCTCTCCGTTCCGGTATATAAAACGATGCCCCGCCGGAAACGCTTGCCCGCCGTTTCCGCAAATGCCCGGAGTCCCTTGAAATCATTCGCATGTATCGTCGCGCTTGCCTTGACTTCAATGCCGACAATGTTTCCGGCTCTGTCTTCAAGAACGATATCAACTTCCTGGCCTGTCTGGGTTCGAAAATGAAAAATTTGTGGTTTGATGGCGCTCCAGGTGATTTGCTTTTTTATTTCCATGATGATGAAGTTTTCCAGTAACGGACCGATCATTTCGCCTGTATTTAATCGTTTTTGATTTACACCCAGCAGGTGTGACATGAGTCCTGTATCGCCCATGACAATTTTTGGCGTTTTTACCAGTCTTTTCGTCAGGTTTCCTGACCATGCAGGCACAAGCTGGATAAGGAATGTCGCCGAAAGCAGGGTCATGTATCGCTTGAGCGTGCTCTGCGGCATGGCCAGCGTTCGGGATAGCTCCGCAAAATTCAGAAGCGCCGGTGAACGTGCGGCAATGACGGCAAGAAGCCGGGGCAGATTGGTCAAACCTTCGATGTTGGCCATATCCCTGATGTCCCGCTGCAGTATGGTTGTCATATAGGATTCGAACCACGCCTGCCGCCTGTCCTCTTTCAATCTGTTGATCGCTTCCGGGTAGCCCCCTTTGATGATTTTTTCGCGAAGGTCATGCGGATCTTCCTTCGGCAAATTTTTAAGATGAAATGTATCGGCAAATAACGCATCGATAAAGGTTTCCTTAACGCCTGCAAGTTCACCCTGCGAGAAAGGCCAAAGGGAAAGCAGCTCCATCCTGCCGGCAAGGGATTCGGATAAACCGGGAACCAAAAGGACATTGGTGGAACCGGTGAGTAGAAATTTGCCCGGTTGTCGCCGGCGATCCACGTCGGCCTTAATGGCTGCAAAGAGTTCCGGCGCCTTTTGCACTTCATCAATGACGACTGCTCCGTCGATTCCGGCAAGAAAACCGGCAGCATCATTTCGGGCAGCAGCCAGTACGGACGCTGTGTCGAGTGTAATGTACCGTGCAGGATGGGCTTGTTCTGCAATGGCCTGGACAAGCGTACTTTTACCGGTCTGACGAGCGCCATTGATAAGGACAACCGGCGTATCGGCCAGGGCGTCGAGTATGTTTTGCGTTATGTTTCGTTGGATCATGGTTGAATTATAACCATTTGGTGGTTGATTATCAACCATTAAATCAACCTGAAGCAGGATAATTAGAGTCGGACTTTTAAGGAGCAGAGAAGCCCGGCACTATTGAGGCTTGTGGCGTGCTTCGCAAAACTACTCTTCTTCGTCATACAGGCCTGCGCCAGGCTTGTGGCGTGCTTCGCAAAACTGCATAAAATTAACAATATTGTCATTCCCGCGACTACCCTGAGACGTTTGCATAACAACAGAAAACCAAGAATTTTGTCATTCACGCTTGTGCCCTTCAGGGTACGAAGGCGGGAATCCAGTTTTTTCAATGACTTTCTGGATACCGGCACTCGCCGGTGTGACGAAAAAAGGAGTTGTGCAACACTCTCGGTTTCATCAAGACTTACTTCTTTAACTTAATTACTTAAGGGTGTCCCCCATTGGTTTGTATTGTTTTTTGCATGCTGGGCATTTTTGTTTTGTATTCAGTTTCTCGCCACATTCGCACATCCAGCCGATTTGACGGGCGGGGTTGCCGACCATCAGAGCGTGGTCGGGGACGTCTTTGGTCACGACAGCGCCGGCGCCGATGAAGGCGTAGCGGCCGATGGTGTGGCCGCAGACGATGGTGCAGTTGGCGCCGAGTGTTGCGCCTTTTTTGATGAGGGTTGGACGCACCTGGTCCATCTTGCCGATTTCCGCACGAGGGTTGAAGATGTTGGTAAAGACCATCGAGGGGCCGCAGAAAACGCCGTCTTCCAGTGTGACGCCTTTATAAACGGAGACGTTGTTTTGAATTTTGCATTTGTTGCCGATGGTTGCGTCGGGACCGATGACGACGTTCTGGCCGATGTTGCAGTTCTCGCCGATTTTGGAGCCGGAAAGGATGTGGGAGAAGTGCCAGATCTTCGTTTTTTCGCCAATTTCAACGTTGTCGTCGATGATAGCTGTTTCGTGGGCGAAAAAACGAGTTCTAGGTTCAATGTTCAACGTTTCAGGTTCTATGTTCGAAGGACTAGGTTCTACGTTCAAGGTTCTAGGTTCAAGGTTGAAGGAATTTTGTTCTTTTTGTTCAAGGGAGTGTTGGCTGAGTTCTAATACCTTCAAAACCTTTAGGCCTTCTTCGCCGGAGGTTAGGGGTTTGGTGTTGGTTTTGATGGCGGACAGGAAGGCTTTGCATTCGGCTTTCAGGGGTTCTTCCCAGATGTCTTTCAGGTCGATGGCGACGCTCTCTGCTTTGTTGGGCACGGGAAGGCCGTTTTGCCAGTTGATCGTATGGGGGTAGTGGACAAGTTTTTTTTCGATAGGCTCGGTGTCGTCAAAAACAAGCATGCCGCTGCTGCCCACGATGACGAGCTTCTGCTCCTTGTATGGGTTGAGCCAGCTTACGAAGATATGCGCGCCAATGCCGGAGGGGAATTTGAGGTTCGTCATGGTGACGTCGGCGATCCGTGCGTGAAGGAAGTTGCTGCCGACGGAATCAACGTAGGAAGGTTCTTCGCCGGTCAGGCTTAGAATAATGGAAATATCATGTGGGGCAAATGACCAAAGGATGTTTTCTTCCCGACGGATTTTGCCAAAGCTCAGGCGGCGGGAATAGATGTACTGGAGGCGGCCGATTTTGCCGGTTTTGATCATTTCTTTGAGCCGGATTACAGCGGCATGGTAGTGAAGTATGTG
>JBAZDV010000113.1:0-4449 GCA_041654195.1 Candidatus Methanomethylophilaceae archaeon
TGATAATGCCGATCATTATGCATTAGGGACCAAGCTGGTTTTCAATGATGGTTCGTCTGTAGATGATAGCTTTTTTAATACCGGATTCGAAGACTTTATGGAAGCTGTGGATGATTTTATGGCTGATATGTAATTAGATATGAAACGAGCATGTTTGTAAAAACGTCCAAGTGGATGATAAAATGGACATGCGAGTTCCATATGACCTTAGACGAAAAAATGATTATCATGTGAATATGCATATATGGAATGAAGGCTTGAGCCTTCATTCCTTTTTTAGATACTTTACATAATTATGAGCAAAGGACGGATCTTATTCTTTTTTATACTCTTCCTGTATCCGTCTTGGAACCAAACATTTGGTCTCTGTCTGAAAGGCAGGATCGTTGAAGGTGGCTCCGGACGTCCGGTTGCCAACGCTCTTGTGCAGGTCTTGCATGAGAACAGAAGTCTTTTATGTGATACTTTAGGTCGTTTCGAACTGTGCGACCTGAAAAATAGAAACTGCGAAATAAAGGTTTCTCATGCATCGTACAAACCTAAAACTGTTCGGGTCAGGCCAACTTTGGAAGAGTTCCTTCTCATTGAGATGGAAGAGAGAGTGGTGGAAACGAAAGAGGTGGTAGTCTATGGGGATCATCATTATTCTTTGAATGCAGCCATGCCGGGTATGGAAACTGTCGGTCAGAAAGATATCCGGAACATTCCGGCTTTCTTAGGGGAAAAAGATGTGCTTAAGGCCATTCAGGCATTACCCGGGGTTCAATCGGTCAGTGAGGGAAATGGCGGAATTTTTGTCCGTGGTGGCGGTAACGGCCAAAATTTATTTTTGCTGGACGAGATGGAAATCATGAACCCATCGCATATCATGGGCATCTATTCTGTTTTTAACCCCTTGACCACTGACAAGGCTGAATTGTTCAAAGGCAGTGCTCCTGTTTATTTACAAGGTCGGCTGGCTTCAACCATCTTGGTATCTACCAAAAATCCGCTTCTGGAACATTCAGGTATTGAAGCCAATATAGGGAACATCAGTTCGACGATTTCTTTAGACAAGACTTCAGCTGATGGGAAGGTGGGTATCATCATGGGATATCGTCGCAGTTACCTGGATGGTTTGGGTTGGATGTCTTCCCTGTTCATACCGGATGAAAAGAATTATTTCAAAAAATATGGCTAGAACTTTTACGATTTCAATGGAAGGATACAGCTCAAATTGTCAGATCAAGCTTCCATTTCTGCGGGATGGTACACCGGTAAAGATGTGTTCTCCCTGAATAATGCGGATTTGATGTATCAGGCTTCAAGCAATTGGAAAAATCAGGCTTTTGATATCACATACCGGCAATCCTCGGCAAATGGTTCCGTCTTCAGGCATTCTGTCAGCTACAGTTCAACCAGTTCCCTGTTTGATGGAGAAATCATAGAAAACGACATCTATTTGAAAAGTGTTTTTTCCAATTGGCAGCAAAAGAACCAGTGGTTTCATTCCTGGAGTCATCATGACGTACATGCAGGACTGGACTTTTTTTATCAGAAAACGATGCCGATGGATCTGAAGTATTACTATATGGACGAGTCTTTTGACAGAAAAGCGCAATATCGCAATGAAGGTGCCACGATGTATGCAGGTGACCATTTCAAGCTTTCGGAGAGAAGCGAAATCTATTTTGGCCTTCGTTCAACAATTGATTTGGCAAAGGATTCCACATACAGAAAAATACACTTTTCAGTTTCTCCTGTCATCTCTTTTTCCATCCATCCAAATACGGAATGTGCCTACAAGGCTTCCTATTCAGCCAACAGTCAGCATCTTCATTTGGCATCCTTCAGTTCCATTCCTTTGCCAAATGACATCTGGGTGTCTTCCTCGCCAAAAATCAAGCCGGAAAAGGCTCATCAATTGACGGTGGGGTATTATCGGACCTTCAATGCGTATGATTTTTCAGCAGAAATATTCGGCAAATACATGTTGAATCAGTTACTGTTTGGCTTTGTGACCAACTCTGCCGATTACACGGATTTTGAAGATCAGTTTATGGTCGGTAAGGGGATGGCATACGGTATAGATTTGTCTCTTGAAAAGAATGAAGGGCTTTTCACCGGCTTTGTGAATTATTCCTTGTCACGATCCAAACGATCTTTTCCTAAAATTGAATCAGGACATTGGTTTAATGATAAGTACGATCGTCCGCATGACCTGAGCGTCAATGTCGCTTATCATGTTAATGAACGTTGGGATGTTTCAGCTCTTTGGACTTTTGCTTCCGGCGTGAATCTGACGTTGCCGACAGGCCGTTATTGGTTGATGGGTTCCGTGATGAATGATTATGAGGGTTATAATTCTTTTCGGTTGCCAAGTTATCATCGGTTGGATTTATCTGCCAGCCTTCGCTTAAAACCAAAACATTTTAAGGAATCAGTCCTGAATTTTTCGATTATCAATGCCTATAACAGGGCAAACCCTTATTATGCATTTTTCAAGGTGTTGACCGGTGAAACCAGATATAATATTAAAATCAAGTCCATGCAGGTTTCGTTATTTCCAATCATGCCTTCTGTCAGTTGGCGGTTTAAGATATAAAGTATGAAATACATCTGGGGTATATTATTTTCGGCAGTGATGGTTGCATGCAGCACTGATGTTGAATTGAAACAATCCGATTACGATAAACAGATCGTGGTGGATGGATGGATTGAAACCAATGGTTATGCGAATGTCTATCTGACGCTGAGTTCTCCATTTCTAAGTGAATATGATTCAGTGTCCATACGAAAATCTTTTCTGAATTATGCCAAAATTACGCTGACCAATTCAGCGAATGAATCGGAAATTCTGACTTTGTTCCGATATGATGATTTTTTCCCTCCTTTTGTGTTTCGATCTGTTCAAATGAAAGGAGTGGAAGGAGAAACCTATCAGATTAAAGTGGAAGTAGCCGGTAAAGTCGTAACTGCTTCAACGACCATTCCGAAAGCACCTGTGATAACGAGTGCCCTTATGGTGCCGGTATCGGACAGCTCTGGTCTTGTAAAAATAAAAGTCCGGTCAGTGGCAAATAATACACAAAGACTTTTCACACAGGTTAGAAGTATAAAAGCCGATCAATATTTTCACCCATCCCGCATTGCCTTGTTTGACATCAAACCGGCAACTGAAGAAGAGATCACGATCTATCGCTCTAAAGAAACAAACCTTAGTGCCATCAATTTAAAGATAGGGCCGTATTCAGGCTGGGACTTATATCATTATGCCTTGAACGATACTGTTTATCTGAAAATCGGAACGGTTGACAGCATTTCGTACAAAGTCTTGAAAAGTTTATCAATGGATAATTTTTCTGTTGATAATCCGTTTACCTTCAACACAGGAGGTGTCCAAAGCAATATTTCCGGAGGGATCGGACGCTGGACAGGCATAGGGATGGCTCCGTTGCAGATGGTGACTAAATAACCGAATCTTATTTACGCTCCGGATTCCCCGCTGTTTTTCCTATCTTTGCCGACCAAAGAAAATAATGCCTGATGAAACGGGCATGTTTTTAAAAACGTCCAAGTTTTTGATAAGATGGACATGTAAGTCTTATATGACCTTAGACGAAAAGATGATTATCCGATGAAAGTTTGTATCGCAGAAAAACCCAGTGTAGCCCGTGAAATTGCAGCCATTCTTGGTGCCAGCCAGAAAAAGGATGGCTATATGGAAGGAAACGGCTATCAGGTTACCTGGACTTTCGGGCATCTCTGTACCCTCAAAGAGCCCCATGAATACGCAGCTGAGTGGAAGTCATGGGATTTGAGGTACCTGCCGATGATTCCTCCCCGTTTCGGCATCAAGCTCATAAATACCGAAAGCTACAAAAAGCAATTTGCTGTAATCAACAAGCTTTTCAATGAGGCAGAAGAGATTATCAACTGCGGTGATGCCGGTCAGGAGGGAGAACTCATTCAACGTTGGGTGATGCAGAAAACAGGCTGCAAATGTCCGGTGCGTCGTTTGTGGATTTCATCCCTGACCACCGAAGCCATCAAGGAAGGATTTACCAAACTGAAACCCCAGGAAGATTACAATTCCCTTTATGAAGCCGGCCTGCTGCGAGCCATAGGGGATTGGTTGCTGGGTATGTATGCTACCAGGCTTTATACGGTTAAATATGGCCAGAACCGGCAAGTCCTTTCCATCGGCAGGGTTCAGACACCAACGCTGGCATTGATTGTAAACCGTCAACTGGAAATTGAGCATTTTGTTCCCCAAACCTACTGGGAGCTGAAGACCGTCTATCGGGATACCACCTTTTCTGCCACCAAAGGCAGGTTTACCACCAAAGAGGAGGGTGTTGAATTTCTGGAGAAAGTGAGTGCCTCCCCATTCATCGTTACCGACACCTCTGCCAAAAAGGGTACCGAAGCACCTCCCAGATTGTTTGACCTGACTTCCCTACAGGTGGA
>JBAZDV010000114.1:0-4433 GCA_041654195.1 Candidatus Methanomethylophilaceae archaeon
TATCAGATTATCACAACAGATTGAAGAACGATTATCGTTTACTTGCTGCAGATATCGCATATCACAACCGATTCATCTATGATATGGACATGGGCTCATGTATCCGTGTCACTGGTGAAATTATCGAAAAAGATTATGCCACCGACCTTACTATTAAGATGGAATCCTTTGAAAACATCGATTCTTTTGATCCTGGATTGAAAATACTTTCTTTTGATATAGAGAACAGCGTCAAACATGATTTCTTGTTCACTATCTGCTCTGTTATTGGAGAAGATGACAACATTAGAATATGCAAACCCATCAGCGGTTCAGAAAAGGATATCATCACAGAATTCTCAAAACTTATTCAGATCGAAGATCCAGATGTCATAACAGGATATAATATCGACAATTACGATATCAAAAAAATAATAGAACGAGCCAAAGTAAATAACATTCAGGACGAAATAAAGTGGGGAAGGGCATATGATGTTCCTAGGATCATCAGTGAACAGTTCTGGAGGGTCAAAGGACGTCTTATCGTAGATGCATGGTGGTCTGCCAAGAAAGAACTCCGGCCTAAACAAGAAACGCTGAATGCAGTCGCAATGCAGGTCCTTGGTGAATCCAAATTAGATGTCAATCCAAAGTACATGGATGACGAATGGAAAAATAATCGCGAAAAGGTCATTGAATATTGTATAAAGGATGCAGAACTTGCGTTACGGATCCTATTATCCATCGGTACGTTAAGAAAAGGCATGGACCTTGCAGCCGTATCAATGCTTCCTGTCGGTGATGTTCTTACATCTGGCACATCCACATTAGTTGATTCGATCCTGATTCGCAGAGCAGATCGCGAAAAGATTGGCGTCCCAATGACCGGAAGAATGTCTGGAACAGATCAAATTGAAGGGGGATATGTTCATACAATGAATCCGGGTCTGTACCACTGGGTCTGTGTATTGGATTTCAAATCGATGTATCCCTCCCTCATCATTGCGAAGAACATATGTTTCACTACCCTTTCTCCAGACGGCGAGATCGTCTGTCCTAATGGAGTGCGTTTTCTTTCCAAAGATAAAAAAGTGGGCCTTCTCCCCAGAATTCTCGATGAATTGATGCATGAAAGAGATGACATCAAATCGAGGATGAAGAAAACGGAAAATAAGATCGAATATCACTATTTGGACGGCCTTCAGGCCGCAGTTAAGGTTCTGATGAACACTTTCTACGGTGTGTTTGCCTCATCATTTTACAGATTCACAGATAAGAGCATAGGTGCATCCATTACTGCATTCGCCAGAAACACCGTGAAAACCATAATCAGTGACGTTACGTCTGAGGGTGTTCAGGTCATTTATTCTGATACGGATTCAGTATTCATGCAATCTCCCGAACATACATTAGATGGTTCGGTCAAATTCGGAAAGAAAATGGCTGAACGTTTCTCTGTAGAAGGGGGAACACTAGAATTCGAAAAAATCCTTGAACCACTATTTTCTCACGGTAAAAAGAAAAGATATGTCGGAAAAATCGTATGGCCCAAAATAGAAGAGGAACTGCTTGTCAGAGGGTATGAAATAAGACGTTCTGACTCATTTGATATCCAGAGCGATCTTCTCATGGAACTGTTTGATCACATCCTAAAAGAAAAGAATGAAGATGCCATAACGTTAGTAAAAAGAACGATCCAGAGAGTACTTGCGGGCGATGTACCAACGGCAGGACTTGTTATCTCACGTACATGCAAGGGATTGAATGCATATCAGAATCCTGACAGAATGGCAAATGTTCAAGCTGCAAAAAAAATGATGGCCCTCGGATATGAATTCATTCCCGGAATGAAAGTGTCGTGGATAGTCACTGATTCCAGTACAATTCCTCAAAAACTAGAACCTTTCATCAGCGGCGTAGAATTCACTGCAAAACCAGATTATCGATATTATGCCGAACGCCTCGCTCAAACAGCATCAAGAATAACCGAAGTATTTGGATGGGGCGAAAAGGATCTACTGTTGGGAAGCCAGCAAGCAACTCTCTTTGACGAGGGATTTGAAAGATCTGGGGGGACACCAAAAAAGAAAAAGGAAGATCCTATCCCCGCACCGCCCAGATCAAAGTCTACAAAACTTTCAGATTTCTTCTAAAGAACCAAAAAATATAATCCTCTCTTTTTACTATCGGCGTGTGTGCCGTCCCATATGCCTGTACGGTTACACATGCTTTTGAATTGCATTTATATACAGGTCAGTTATACAAGATGCTACGGAATTTAGTTCCGACGGAAATGTGCCTGAAAAGGTGAATCCGAAAAGGTGATTTATTATGTCCAAAGAGACACAAGAAGAAGACCGCAAAGTAAGCGGCAAGAGTATGTACTCTTACATCGCAGATGCCTGGAAAAATCCCTCTCAGTCCTACCTTAAGGAACTGAACAAAGAGAGAAGGATCCTCTGGAGAAGAGAAGAAAATTTTGTCCGTGTAGAGAGACCTACCAGGCTTGACAGAGCTAGAAAGCTCGGATTCAAAGCGAAACAAGGTTACATCATTGTAAGGGGAAGGGTCAGAAAGGGATCCTTCCAGAAGAGACAGATCAAGGGCGGAAGGAGAGCCAAGAGAAAGGGTATTCTCCAAATTACCGTTGGTAAGAGCCTCCAGAGAATGGCTGAGGAAAGAGCTCAGAAGAGATACCCCAACATGGAAGTTCTCAACTCATACTGGGTAGGTGCCGACGGTCAACAAGAGTGGTATGAGATTATATTGGTCGATCCTAGTCACCCTGTCATCCAATCCGATCCCAAGATCAACTGGATCTGCTACAACACCCAAAAGAACCGTGTATACCGCGGAAAGACCTCCGCTGGTCAGAGAGGACGCGGATTGCTCAACAAAGGTAACGGTGCCGAGAAGTGCAGACCCTCAATTAGGGCAAAGGGAAGAAGGGGCAAGTAAATCCTTTCCATCCAAACATTTTACCTTTTATCCCCATTCCGGCAAGCCCGGAATGGCTTTATTATTATCTTTTGTGGCGTGAACGCTATCAAAAAGAGTGCGTTTTGATCCGTTGTAACAGATCATAAACCTGCCTATCGTCCATACCAATGGTCGGAAAATAAATGGGAACGTCATACTTTGAGACCTCCACGTCTTCCAATTCTTCCAGAGAAGTACCCAATACCTTTCCAAGGACCTCTCTGATGGTCCCCACATTCTCTTCATCAAGTACCTTGAGCGTCGGATCGTATTCTTTCAAAACACTGACATCACCACTACCGGTTATCAGCGTCCTGCAACCGCGTTTCATCATCATCCATGCAGATACGATACCGCGATCATTGTTCACCTCGGCAATTACACGTCCCTGACTTCCTAACGGAAGGCCACCAGGACATTGGACGTATCCATCAAATATGTAGGCTTTATTATTTCTGACCTCAACGTAAAACGTCTTGTCCGGACTATGAAGGTTCACGGTGATCTCCAATTGTTCATTAGCGATGAATATAGCAGAGCCTACCTGTCTGCCCACATCCATACTTGTATATGGGTGTGTTCCTTCGCGTCTTGCTTTCACGGCAAAGGAATCTCCCTTAGACAATTTCCCAATAGAGTATCTTGCTGCTGTGGCACATATGTCTTCCATTTCAGAAGTACAAACTTCTGCAATCGAAAACGAAGCAACCCCGAATACTTTATTTACGGATTTAGCACACCCTTCGATGTTATCCGTTTCAATGTAAAACCTGGCATCGGCATATGTAACAAACGCTTCTACATTGTCAGATGCCAACATCGTCAACATATTATCTCTTAACTGATTCTCGAATCTCTTGCGAACAGGTGTACTCTTAAGACCTATCTCACAGTACCTTACGAGGATTATTGCCACAGACGGCCCTATCGACTGCTACATAATAACATTTTTCGGAGAAAATATCCGATATCGTTAATATCGGCTTTCCTAATAGTCTACACAATGGATCCTTTGATGATCGTCGGACTTCTAATCCTAGGTATTCTTGCAGGGATACTTGGTACATTGTTCGGTATTGGCGGCGGAATAATATTCATTCCCGTTCTAACGATCATTTATGGATTAACGGCAACAGAGGCTGCAGCCGTAAGTCTCATAGGGATAATTGCCACATCTACAAGTGCTACGACATTTTATCTTCAAAAAAAGGTAACAAATATCCGCCTGGGTCTTTTACTTGAGATCAGTACCGCCATTGGTGCGATGGTCGGCGCATTCCTCTCTGCATATATCCAAGATTGGATCCTTATGGTAATTTTCGCCATTGTCATCCTAATAAGTGCATTACACATGCTGATCGATAAAAAAAAGAATGTTGTTTCAGATAGCGGTAAATTTACATATCACGACCTAAAGGAAAATAAGGACATAAATTACGACGTACACAACGTTAAAAGCAGTTTTGCCGCCTGCA
>JBAZDV010000115.1:0-4405 GCA_041654195.1 Candidatus Methanomethylophilaceae archaeon
TATCGAGTACAAGGATTTTCTAAAGGTTGCATTCAAAGTAGCTACTGTTTCAAAAGGAAAGCTGAATATTGACGGTAATCCCCCAATAGAATTGAATGCAGGTGCACCAGAGCGTATCACTGCAATAATCGATAACGGAAAAGCATTGGTCTTTTCCGATGGTAAGGGGTGCATTGCCACCGTTGACAGAATGATTAATGATGGAGCAAACGTCAGATGAGAGCAGATCTTCATGTTCATTCGATTTTTTCTACTGACGGCAGATCTAAACCAGAGGAAATAATCAAAGCCGCAGTGAATACTGGACTAGGTTGTGTAGCGATAACTGATCATAATAGTTTCGAGGCGTTTGAACAAGTGAAGAATAACGGTAAGATCATCATTATTCCCGGTGAGGAAGTATCTTCTAAAAAAGGTCATATTATCGCCTTAGGCATAAATAAACAAATATCCCGTGACATGAGCATTGAAGATACCATAAATGCGATACATGAGGCAGGTGGTGTAGCATTTGCAGCACATCCATACAGATGGTGGTCGGGACTCGGGGAGAAGAACATCATCGATGCATTTGATGGCATTGAAGCATTGAATGGAAGGTCTACAAAAAAAAGTAATAAGAAGTCTTTGGTCCTTTCAAAAAGGATTGGTAAACCAGTCATATCTGGCAGTGATGCGCACTCTCCAAGAAAGATTGGTGCCAGTTATATTGAGATCTCAGATAATTGTAAAACATGGCAGGATGTTTTAAAGGAAATCATGGATAATAATGCAGTACCATATAGTGTTAATCGTACAGCGTTCTCCACTCTAAGATACGGATGTAAGTCAATTACTGAATGGATCGGTCGTGGTTTTAAGAGAATGTAAAATCACAGATCTTCATTTTCCGTGATTCTGAAATTGACTGCGGGGCAAGGTCCGAGACATTCTCTGCACCTTATGCATCTGTCGGGATCTATCTCTGCCCTTCCATCTCTCATAAACAAAGCACCTTGTTTGCATCTTGCAACACACAATCTGCAACCCACACATTGCTCTGAACGGATGATTATCTCAAACATTTTTTCTATAGCGGAACGTGCGTCTTTTTCCACATTGGCCTTGGAGATCATTGCGCCTTCTCTATAAATTGTGATATAATCGACACTTAGCCATTGACCATCTGGATCAAGTTCGACAAGACTTCCGAGTATGTGGGCGAATTTTTCAAGTCTTATTAGATCTATTGGTCTGGAAAGAGCCCCTTCAATGCTATAGCCGATGATACAAGGTGAATAGCCCTCCTGTACCTTCAAGAATAAAGGTCCTTTCTCGGGAGTAATTGTCTGTTTAGTAAGTTCTGAGATTTCTTTTCCCGTAATCTTGTTGACCTCTTCACGGATGGACTGTGGAGCTTTCTTCCATCTCCATAAAGCATAATCCTTCCATTCCTGAGGAAGTCCGCGAGATTTCATATAATCATCGAGAAATTTGTTCCATTGGTCGTATCTGTCAGAATTACCTGCAACTATTTCTAGTTCTGACATGTCAGATGCGGGGCAGAGGAAACAGCCTATGCGGTCCAGTCCTCTGGTGTACCAAACATTGAACGGTTCTTTTTTTAAGAAGATGTACAGCCAAACATGAAGAGAGTTCCAATTTTGGATGGGTGATGCGCCCGTTTGTCCAGGTGTCCAAGGATTATTCCAAATGCGGGGTTTATCGTGTCTTGCTTCAGATTCATATTTTCTCTGACCTATGAACGACAACACACCGTTAGGGAAATTTTTCATTATCGCTCCGACAGTTGGTCCAAGCTTATTGGTTTTACAACACCATCTAAAATCTTTTGCGGGAGGTCCAAAGTGAACAATATTTCCAAAGAATGCATCGACGGGAGCAGTTTCCTCAATCAGTTCAAGCTTGTGTCTTTTTACAACATCATGAACATGTTGTACGGTCTCATTGAATTCAAGACCGGTGTTTACAAAGAGTACAGGCAGTTTGAGACCTGCATCAAGTGTTAAGAGCAAAGTTGCCAAACTGTCCTTTCCACCCGAGAATGAAACTACTGCTGGAACATCATATTTCGCAATACTTTTGGTGATGAAATCGATAGCTTCGTCGCGTCTTTTGTTGATGATCTCTTTATTGGATTGGACGGTATCATCCCAACTAGCTTTTTTATCGAGGATCATAGGATCCTCAGGTTTTACCCATTTGGTCTTGACGGCCAATCCACGTTGTTCTTTGATCATATCGGTTGCGGACATTCTTGCAATTCCGGTCGCAATAGCTGTGCGATCTGCCGTAATAATGACGACCTCATCGCCGTCCTTCACATCAAAATGGGCATCAATGACACCAGGGGCCATGAGGTTCTTGCTCTCCTGTACGAACGATACTGCAGAAGGATCACAGACGACAAACCCCTTTGTCATTGTTTTTGAGATGCGCATTGCACTTTGCATACGATTGAGAAGGACCCAGCCCTTTCCAAGATCATACCTCATGGAGGCAATTGTCTTGCCGTCGATAATGATCTCATCCATCCTATCCAGGGATGGAGCTTTATTGAGAAGTACAACATGTCCTTCCGGAAGAAGGGCATTACCTACATTTTTGCCGAATTGTTTGTCAGCAATGGACTTTATAAGATCAATATCGTGTTGAAAAGCAGGCCTTATGTCACCTGGAGGAGTAACTTCTACTTCGATTGTTTCTTTACCGCAGACAGGACAATTTTTTGATTCCATTATAGGAAGGTTGCAATCTGTACACCAGCGAAGGTGGTTCTTTCCCAATCTAACGGCTGCCATTATTCCACTGACAGAAAGCGGTTATTTAAAACTTCACTGACGTTTTCTGATAATTCCTTATAAATATGCTGTTTACATAAAGGGGACTGATAACATGCAAAAACGGATACAGGCTTCCAGGCGTTCGACCGAGATGGATTATGCGATTAGAGAGATCTCAGTTCCTGCAGACGAACTCGCCAGAGCCGGTAAGAAAATGATCCGTTTGAACATAGGTGATCCAAATAAATGGGATTTCGAGACTCCTGAATATTTTAAAGCAGCGCTCAGAGAAGCAGTGGACCGTGTCGATAACGGTTATGGTGATTCGCAGGGCAGTTTGGAATTCAGAGAGGCGATTGTTCAGAGGGAATACGAGAAGCATGGCGCCAGAATAACTTCTGATAAGGTATTCGTCACGAGCGGTGTAGGAGAAGGAATAAGTCTTTTGATGGGTGCTTTTCTGGAGTTTGGCGATGAAGTGTTAGTTCCTGGCCCCGGATATCCTGCATATGCTCAGTATATCAAATTCTTTGGCGGAAAAAGTGTTCCATATAGACTCATCGAGGAGGAAAAATGGGAACCCGACATTGATATGTTGCGTGATCGAATAACTAAAAAGACGAAAGCGATTGTAGTCATAAATCCTAATAATCCAACAGGTGCGATATTCTCAGAAAAGTCGCTTCGTCAGATTGGAGATATTGCGGCAGAATTACAGATCCCAATCATTTCTGATGAAATCTATGATAAGATCACATTCGGGCTTCCGTATTATTCGATGTCCAGATTGCCTTCGGATGTTCCAAGGATTATTTTGAATGGATTTTCAAAAGTAAATCTAATGCCAGGATGGAGAATGGGCTACGGTTATTTCATGGACGAAACCGGATTGTTAGACGACATATTTGAGGGTCTGATGAAACAGTGTCGTGCACGCATATGTCCCAACGTTCCGTGTCAGTGGGCAGCAAAAGCTTCACTTCAGGGGCCGCAGGATTATATCGTAGATATGAATCGCAGATTAAAAGAGAGGGCAGATTTCTCATACAAGAGACTAAATGAGATTCCTGGCATTACCACAAACAGAACAGAGGGTGCGTTTTATATGTTTCCAAAAGTCGAGTTGACAGATTGGAAGACAGATAAGGAGTTTGTCCTTGATCTGATGAAAGCGGAAGGGGTAGTGTTGGTCAATGGTTCTGGATTCTGCGAGGAATTCGGTGTGAGCCATTTCAGGACAATTACTCTTCCGAAAGTAAAGATCCTTACGGAAGCTTATGATAAGTTAGAGCATTTCATGCTTGAACATCAATGATCTGTATATGGGCACTAAAAAATAATATTGGGGAAGACCCCCAATAAATGTTTATTCTTTTTCAAGTCTCTGTAGCATCTTAACGACGGTATCGACTGCGTCACGGCCCTTCTCGATACGATCCACAGCCTGAAGTTGGGTCATATCTGGACCAGTGATTCCGAATGCAACAGGCTTGTCGTATTCCAAAGACATATCTGCAATCTTTCTTGCGGCCTGTGCAATAATGACCTCATCATGTTTAGTCTCGCCCTTAATGACCGCACCGAGCGTGATCACTGCATCAATTTTTTCATCTGTGATCAAA
>JBAZDV010000116.1:0-4389 GCA_041654195.1 Candidatus Methanomethylophilaceae archaeon
ATATAGTGCCACAATGAAAAGAGGGGAGAGAGGACAGCCCATTGATATACGGATAAACTGAGAAATCTTCAACTCAGTAGGAAGAGATCAAAGGGTGAGAGACCCCATGCAGCGATCAAAAATGGTTTTCACGCAGGGTTGGTGAAGGTCACATCAATGCAAAGGGTACGAGTGATAAATATGCTGGATGCATTTTGTTATAATATTTGTCAGCTAAAAGTCATAGATTTGAAGAAGTAAGGAACATAAATTATCGAATTGTTCAAAAAATAGAGAGCAATATCGGGGAAGCTGTTATGTGAATATGTTTTATCGGGAATAAGAGGAGCAGAAAAGCAAGGGGGTGATTCTGTCCTCAAAAATGGTTGGGTTAATTCTCAATATATATATTTCATATGTTCAGAACCTCTTTATAAGTTGATTTGATATGTTCCAAGCTCTTTACACGTGCTGAATGAATACATGATTCTAGTTTAATTGACAAATCCGTTTTATTAGATAACATATCATTAATTGTCAGTAATAGTTGTGACATCTCATAATTATTAGTGAATGTATTCAAATTAATCATCGGAATCAAATCATTAAATACATTTGCAAGCACTTCAATACTTTTGGCCCCCTCAAACAAGTGTATAGTTGGCACATGTGCTAATGTTCCAAGAATTGCCCCGTGTAATCTTGTAGAAATAACAAAATCAAAATTGCTCATAATAGATATTATTTCACTAGGTGTATTGTCCCGAATATTAAGTATTTTTTCCATAGGAATTTGTAAAACATCAGTTAAATAATGGCAATCGTTTTCAGGAATTAAATATGCATATGTTGTTGGAATATAAAATAGTTCATAATTAGCAAGTTCAAGAGCAGCAATTAATTTCCTAACTTGATCTTGATATAATAAACTAATCTCACCTGTTTTAAAATCACGCAATACCAATGCAATTTTTTTCTTACCATTATGTGATGCATTATCGAATAACTGTTTAACTTTTGTTGGCAGAGTATATTTTTCATCTTTATCTAAATGAAAGGCGAAATCACATATTGATGAATATTTTTTATTATCAACACCCCATGATTTAAGGTTTTCATTTGTATAATCACCCCGAGTATAAGTATAACCAACATCATATTTGAAAAATTTAGGTAATGTTCTTTTTCCAATTGTTGTAATAGGTTGCGACAGAGAGACTCCACCCACTACTACTTTACTTCCAAGAGTGTGTTTCAAACTGGAAAGTGATACGATCTGACCAACAATTGATAAACCAGAACGTGTATCTCCAAATGGACTATCACCAATGTGCCAGATTGGTAATCCTCTGAATTGTCGTACATCTTTACTCAATGAATTAATTAAACATCTGGCAAAAGGTTTTGCTGTGTAAATTGGATTAACCGACGGAATTGGATTTACTGAAAAAGTATCAGAATATCTATAAATCGGAGTTAAGTTCATCTCTTCAAATGGAAAAAAAGGATCTGGGTCAATAATATACCTAAAATTGAGGCCTAGTTCACGCAATACTTTTAAGGTCCCATACGCTATCGCAGCGCCACCCTTATTTAAATATGTACCATTATATAATATCAAATCCTCATCCATTTTATCACTCATTTGAATATCCCAAATACATCTTCGCAGAGAACCATAATCTCTTAAATTCATCAACACCAGTTTTTCGCCAAATCTGCTGCATGGCAAGAGAGACATATTTTATAGAGACATAATAATCATGCAGAATTGCATTCACTTCAGCAACCATCTCTTCATTGCTCAGTTCCGGATACGAAATAATCGCTTTCTGATGTCCATCAGCATCAAGATACTCATTTGGATCATCTGTCAAAAGATACCCATTATCCCGGCACCAGTCATAAAACTCAGTACCGGGAAATGGAGATGCAACTGCAATCTGGATGATATCGGGTCTGATTTCATTGATGAGGGCACGTGTCTTTTGAATTGTCTCTGTCGTCTCACCAGGCAAACCTACAATGAAATCACCATGAACCATGAGACCGGCCTTCTTCGCATTTTTAGTATAACTTCGAATCTGATCCAATGTAATCCCTTTTTTGATAGTCTTCAGGATATCCTCAGAACCAGATTCAAAACCACCAATCAGAAGACGGCAATGTGCTTTTTTCATCAGTATCATCGTTTCCATATCCAGCGTGTTTGCTCTGGCATTACATGACCATGCTACCGATAACTTCCGTTCAATATAACCATTACAGAATTCAATGACACGATCTTTATTGATTGTAAACGTATCGTCCTCAAAAAACACCTCTTTCACATGAAGATTCTTCTCAATCCATTCCATTTCATCCAGAACACTGGAGATCTTCCGAACTCTATAGCAGCGTCCGGTCAAAGTCTGCGGCCATGCACAAAAGGTGCACTGGTTCGGACAACCACGACCAGTAAATATCTGTACTTCAGGATATAATGACTGACCCAGGAAATAATCATTGATATTAAGATATTTTTTATATATTGGTGCGACAAATGGCACAGTATCCAGCATTTCAGAGGTGGAAAATGGTCGATCGGGATTATGCACGACCTCACCATTGCGATGATATGATATTCCCGCCACTTTAGAAATATCACCATTATTTTGCATCACGTTGGCAAGTTCCTGCAGTGTAAAATCATACTCCCACCTGGCAACAATATCGACACCAGGATTCTCAAGGATTTTGTCCGCATAGAGAGAAGCAGGCGGGCCGACCAAAACCATGGTTGTTGAAGGAGAGTGTGATTTTATGTCCGCAGCAACACTGATGTCATTCTTCAAACTGGGAAAACTGGAATCAAAAACCAGAAGATCTGGACCAAATTCACAAACATCCCTCAGGACATCATCTTTATTCCACCCCCATGCCGGTGCATCGACGAGACGTGTTTCATGTTCCTTTTCCAATAGAGCTGTTGCATATGATAGCCAGATTGGATAATAAAGCGTACCTGCACGTCCAGTATCCTGCCACCGTGCACTTCTGCCAAAATGTGGGAGAAAGGGCGGGTTTAATAAATATATCTTCATGGGTTTAACTCCGCTGTAATATTAATATTGTTCATCATCATGTAATTATCATATTTTCTCTGAAGAGATTATCATATCGAGAGATTCACCACTCTCAAAATCTTTCTTACTGTGCTTGATGAAATCCTGGATAGATTAAATGGAGCATACGATAACAACAGAAAAACATTTTTTATCATCCAATACTTAGTGGTATGTGCTGAGCGTATCTGCATTCTACCCTCTTTTCTAAAACCTGAGTAAATATTTCTACCTCCTGTTCGAATCTTCCAGTGAGCCAGATAATCGTCTAAACCAACGGTATTATGGCGTATCTCTTCCGTTGAAATGCGTTCCAGATATGTTTGTAAAGGTACCTCAAGAAGATAATCAACAACATCGGCATTATTTTCTGACCCGAAATTATACAAAGAACATACCTTAGGTGAATATGCAACTGAATACTGCAGTGCGATCTTGCCAAACAACTCATGATCTTCCCCAACACGCAGATACTCCGGATATCCACCAACATGCTCAAGAACATGTTTTGGAGCAGCAAAAGCAGATGTAATAATTATGGGATGACCAGCAGAGATATATTCCTCAAAATATGAAGGAAATACTCTATCACCAAGATCTGGATCACGTTGAATATTTCTCACCTGTTTTCCTTCAGAAAAAACAGTATATGCAGTTCCATACATCCCGGCATCAGGGAATACCGAATACAGATGTAACACTGTTTCCAAAAAATCCGGCATCCATTGATCATCAGCATCTAAAAAGGCAATTAATTCTGCAGAGGCAATATGTATTGCCTGATTGCGTGCAGCAGATACACCATGCCCCTCCTGCGTGAATCTGACAATTCGCGGATCATCATATGAACTGACAATAGCAGAACTACCATCATTAGAGGGCCCTTCAGCAATAATCAGCTCAAAATCAGAGATGGTCTGTGATAATACAGACTCGATCGCACGCGCTATTGTTCCTTCTTTATTATATAATGGAATAACTATACTTACTGCCGGTTTCACGTTATTAATCCCTTGAGACCATCAATATCATCTGCGCCACCGCGTACAAAATCAGCGCAACACAGCAGAGCAGCATCCCCATCACGAGCATCAGCCCGGCAACGATCGTAATCGTCGGGGACCAGAACCCGGTCTTTGCAGAAATATCCAGAGCCTGAACTGCCAGAATCACACCAATAACGAGAACGATCAAACCCGGGATACCAAAGGCCGTGACCGGTCGTCTGATCGTCACGAATCGGACCACATTCATCAGAACGGTCACCCCGTGCCTGAATGGGTTCTGTGAACTCGTGCCATCGATA
>JBAZDV010000117.1:0-4379 GCA_041654195.1 Candidatus Methanomethylophilaceae archaeon
CACCGCTACGATGACTGCGACAGGGATCATGAATAACAAGTTGTCTACTGTTATGTCAATCATTTTAGTTAACCCCTAAACGTTATTATTCCCCAAATCCTTCCTTATATAAAAGGATTTAAGATTACCACCGAAGGTAATGAACCTATACAAATGGTGTGGCCAGATTTGAGAGATCGCTCAACTTTTTTTCCTTACCTTCAGACATAAGGATTGGCCCATCATCAGAGGAAAGATAACCGAAACCGAATGTTTTAACAGGATTGATTACTGGTATCCCAAAGGCTTTTTCAGCACATCGTGTACCCACAGAACACATAAGTGCCAGTACAATATCTGAATTACTTTTTTCAACTTCTTCCACTTTAAGAAGAACCTTACCACCGAGACATGCTGCTGAAACTGACAAAATACCTTTGACATCAATGCCATCTTCACTAAGTTTTTTGCCCAATCTTTCTGCAGAATCCGTTCCGCCCAGACCATAACACATCTTCACGCAGGTGTTGCATGTCCAGATGAGTACTTTTTTGCTTTTAAGAACCTTTTGAAGCTCAGAATAGCTCCTATCCCTGGCCATTATCAACATTGCGTTTATGTAGGAAGAGGCGATATATAATCCCATTCGGAAAGTGTAATAATGGAGATGTTGGTCCAAGATCTCATTGCTCTGGCATTAGTGTATGCGGTCATTATCGCATCTCTCACTATAGCTCTCATCCTTGATAGAAAGAGACCTTCAGTAGACACAAGAAAAGTCATCCATATCGGAATAGGTAATTTCGTATTCGTTTGGTGGATGTTCTCAGCCAACTGGATCATGCTGGTCTTCTTTACGATCCCTTTCGTCGTTCTTTTGTTTTTTGCAATGAGAAAAGACAATGCCATTGCAAAATCTAAGATCGGAGATATTTCAAATAAAGGGCATAAAACAGGTCTGTTCTTCTATGCCGTAAGTATCACCATACTTGTGGCGTTATTCTTCAACCATTGGGTTGCTGCTTCCATCGGTATCGTAGCTATGACATACGGCGATGGATTTGGCAGTATCATTGGAAAAAGATATGGAAGACACAAAACCATCAATGGAAAATCCGTTGAAGGGTCTTTTGGTGTGTTTTTCAGCACCGCCATTATGACTACGGTGATCCTGTTGTTCTATACATTTCTGGTCAGCAACGGATACTATCCACGAGGCGACGTAACTGCGCTAGTTTCCATATGGACCATACCTTTTATTGCAGGCATATTCGCATCGATTGCAGAAATGATAAGCCCGGGAGCTTACGACAATCTTATAATACCGTTATCTGTGTCGACCCTCATGGTCCTGTTGGGGCTGTAATCCATGGTATGGTATGTCGTTGATGGAATGGATGGGTCGGGAAAGACTACTGCCTCGGACTTCATTAAAGAACAGCTTACATCTCAAGGAAGAAAAGTCCTGGAAATCACACATCCCAACCAGGGCTCTCATTTTGGGAGAATATCATCTAAGTTCCTCCATATAGAAAGTAAGGTTTCGGAAATAGTTGCTACGGTCTTCTACATCCTGGATGTTCTTGGATCATTAAGGATCGTAAAGAGATCCAAGAATGAATATGATGATGTCATTTTTGTCAGATACATCATGGCAGTCGGATATCTTCCAGATAAAATCTGCGGCACCGCCTACAGAATAATCGAAAAGATCCTGCCGATGCCAGATGTTAAGATATTTGTCGATCTTGATGCAGAGACGTCAATGAAAAGAATCGTTGAGAGAGGCGAAGATCTGGAGATCTTTGAATCCGTTGAAAAATTGAACTGCACAAGAAATAAAATGTTGAAACTTACGAATGGATGGATCATTGTAGACAATTCCGGAACAAAGGATTCCACCGAACTCCAAACATGTAAGATAATTACTTCTTTTCTGAAAGAGAACGAGTCCGTTCACAAAGAATGACCATTACGAGTAATTATAAAGAGATCAAGAGTTTTCACTTCATATGGAAGAACTGTGTTCTTACAGTCCAATTACATTGGAAAAAGTAGGTTCTGTGTTAATCACTCACCCGGATGATGTCTCTGCGATCGTTGCAAAAAGCAGAATTGTCCAAGCCGAATGGGCAAAGACGGATCCGAAAGAGAGATATATGCTGATCAAAAAACTCAGATTGGCGATCGTTGATAATGATGAACGTATCTCTAAGATGATCCATGATGAGACTGGAAAAACCAGAAGCGATTGCAACAGCACAGAGATCACCAATACTTTGGGAATGATCAAATTCTGCGAATCATGGATTAAAAATTTTAAATTTGTGAAAAAGGTCAAACAAGGACCGATGACAGGACTTATGTTCTTCTTAGGAAGAAAATCTTACATAGAATACCAACCTTTTGGTGTTATCGCTGTAATTTCTCCTTACAATTTCCCATTTTGCATTCCTTTCAATGAGATCATCATGGCTATTGCCACAGGTAATTCTGTCATCCTAAAAACATCCTTGGATACCCCTTTGTGCGGCAAACTCATTGAAGATCTCTTCGAAGAGTCGGGCTTTCCCAAAGGACTTGTCATTTCCATCAATGGTCCTGATGTCGGGCAGGCAATAACAAAATCAGACGTAGATAAGATAATATTCACTGGGAGCACACAGACTGGAATATCGATCATCAAAAATTCTGCCGATTCCATTACCCCTGTGATTCTTGAACTCGGCGGAAAAGACGCAATGCTAGTACTGAATGATGCAGACATCGATAGGGCAGTAGATGGCGCCATATGGGGTGCATTTGTAAATTCTGGCCAAGTATGTGTCAGTGTTAAAAGAATCTATATCCAAAAGGAAGTCTACGATATTTTCTTGGAAAAATTCGTCAATGGCACAAAACTTCTGAGACAGGGCGATGGCTGGAAAGATCCGAATATTTCCATAGGGCCTATGATCAACGAAAGAGCATTGAATACTATGATATGCATTACTGCTCACGCTTCAGAACAAGGCGCAACCATAGTTACCGGAGGAAAAAGAAATCCTGACCTGAAGGGGTATTTCTTTGAACCCACTATAATTACCAATCTGGCACATGAGTCGGACATCAATGCAAATGAAATATTCGGACCCATAGTGGCTTTATTCCCCTTTGAAACATTGGATGATGGAGTCAGACTTGCGAATGACAGTAAATTTGCTCTAGGGGGTTCCGTTTGGACGAGAGATCTGAAAAAAGGAAGAGAGATCGCATCCAAGCTAAGATCTGGAAATGTGGACGTCAATAACACAACATATACATTTGGACTTCCAGCTACCCCATGGGGCGGATCTGGAAATAGCGGTTTCGGAACGACGCATGGCGAAGCTGGGTTTTATGAATTAATGCGCCCTCATCACATCCACGTCGACAACGGAAAAAAAGAAAGGGACCTTTGGTGGATGCCGTATAATGAGCTAAGCGATAATGTCATTGTCAAATTCAACAAAGCATATTTTGGAAGAGACCACTTCTCAATATCATTAATTCGCGACGTTTTTAGATCCTTAAAGCGAAAAGATTAACGTAACCCTTTTAACTAACGATATTCTGTGCCATGTAATCGCATAGAAAAAAGAGGCTAATAAGATGGATAGCAAGTTGGGAAAACTCATTGAAGTCAAGGACATCAAAGTCAAGAAAGGGATGACGGTAAGCGAACTCGTCAAAATGATGGGAAAATCCGGTGGATTCACATCACAGAAACTTTCTGATGCAGTTGATGTCGCTGAAAAGATGATAAAGAAGGAAGGTTGCCTCAAAATCCTGTCTTTCCCTGCATGCATAATGGCTACAGGTACCAGAGGTGTCATTGTCGATATGGTCAGGAAGGGAATGGTAGATGTTATCATAACCACCTGTGGAACACTTGATCACGACCTCTCGAGAACGTGGAAAGCATACTACAAAGGTGACTTCATGATGGATGACGCCATGCTCAGAGAAAATGGCATCAGCAGACTTGGAAACGTTCTTGTTCCGGATTCCTGCTATGGAGAAGTTCTTGAAGATAATCTCACACCTATGTTCCAGGAGATCTTCGCACATACGGATTCACTTTCTACACACGAGATCATCGATCAGGTCGGTGCAAGACTCGATAATCCTGAAAGTTTACTTTATCAGTGTCACAAAATGGGTGTCCCCATCTTTGTCCCTGGCATAACCGATGGTTCTTTCGGATGCCAGCTTTGGATGTATTACCAGATGCACCGTAAACTCAGAATCGACCTGTTTGGTGACGAACAGATGCTCAGTGAGATCACCAACGCCGCAAAATACACTGGTGCAATCATCATCGGTGGCGGAATATCAAAGCACCATGTGATATGGTGGAACCAATTCCGCGGAGGATTAGA
>JBAZDV010000118.1:0-3137 GCA_041654195.1 Candidatus Methanomethylophilaceae archaeon
CATTTGGCTGTTGTGAGCAATGCATGACCGGTTCCCCAGGGTTTCTGCCTTTGGGGAGGGGGAGAAAACGGGGCAGGAATGTCATCCAGTTCCTGGGTGATAAAATCAAACGGAAAGTTGTTACCGTAACGGGAAACACAAACACGGTTGAAATCTTCCCTGAAAGATTCCCGGATTACAAATACAACTTTTCCGAATCCTGACTTTAAAGCATCAAAGATGGAATAATCCATTATTGTTTCTCCGTTCGGTCCCAGTCCGTCAAGTTGTTTTAGTCCGCCGTAGCGGCTGCCCATCCCGGCAGCCATAATGATCAAAGTTGGTTGCATAACGAAAAACCTCTTATATTTGTGAAAATACATAACCCATGCGCACGCGTTTCAAATACGACCGTTTCCTTGCCTTAATAAGGAACAGGTATTTTATTGTAACGTTCATTTTCATCGTCTGGATCCTGTTTTTTGACAATAACAGCCTAACAGGCTGGGTTCGAGCATTGGGTGAATATTCCGAAAACAAATCCCAACAAAGATACTATAAAGAAAAGATACATCAAACAGAAAGCAATCTGCGTGAATTACAATCCAACAAAGATTCCCTGGAGAAATTCGCACGTGAAAAATATTATTTTCACAACTCAAATGAAGATGTTTTCATCATTACACCAGGTCCATCAGATCACGAAGGTCTTTTCCCATATAAGTAGGGGATCCTTCACAAGGTTTCCCTGCCGGGTTGTAATAATACTGGTCAATGCCAAACACCTGTGCACCTTCAATATCGGTTTCAAAATTGTCTCCCACCATCAAGGTTTCCTTTTTTCTCCCGTTTATGGAAGTAATGGCGGCGGTAAACATTTTCGGATGGGGCTTGTGATACCCTACCTCTTCTGAAATAAACACCCTGTTTTTGAAAAAGATATCCAGTCCGCTGTTGCGTATCTTATCGTATTGTACCTGTTTGAACCCATTTGTGATCAGTGCCATTTCACATCCTTTTGCCGTAATATGCTCCAGTACGCTCAATGCATTGGGGACAAGACGTGTCATGGAAGGCATCAGTTCCAGGTATTGTTCACCCAAGACAGGACCCCATGGATCGGGATCGGGAACTCCCGCTTCCCGCAATGAAATGGCAAACCTGACATAACGCAGTTTTTGCTGGGTGATCTCTCCTGCCTCGTACATAGCCCAAAGTTTTTCATTATTGTCTTTGTACGTTTTATAAAAAGCGGCAGGATCAGGAAGGTATTCCGTCAGGTTATGCCTGTTGATAAGTATGGCTATACATTCCCTTGCATTGGCATCAAAATCCCACAACGTGTTGTCCAGATCGAACAGGAAATAGCGGTATTTCATTTTGTATAATAATCTATTATTTTCCCGATAGCTCTTTGACAGACAGGGCAAAAAGCAGGGGCGGTATTTGTGTTCATCCGGCAATCCGGCGCAGGACGGTATATTCCCTTGGCAACGTATGCTGCTCCTTCATGCAACCCGACACCTTCTGATCCCATCATATCTTTCCATTTGGATTCAAAATCTACCAATGTGGTAATGTTGGGTTCCCAGGGTTCTACATCTTCGGGATACATATTGATGTATGCTACTTCCGAATTGTAATATTCATCTGCCAGGCCTGCAAAGCTGTGACCGAATTCATGTACAAAAACCTGTTTACTCAAAGTGTGATCGGATGTGCTCAGACCATAATAGTTGTATATGCCTCCGCCTCCGTATTTATTGGAATTCACGATTACGTAAATGGCATCGAAAGGAGCCCCGGAAACAGCCTGTGCCAAAAGTCTTTGATCGGGGGCAGTCAGGTAGCGGTCCGTATAGAAAGTGTCGAATGAACTGCCGAGTGCTGTTTTATTCCAAACGTCAAACCGGGGTATATCGGGGCCGGAATCTTCAGAAACAAGGGGAAGGATCCATATATTAAAATCTTCTTTGCGCGAACGGAAGGGCTCGTATTCAAATAAATATTCTGTAAAGCGGGCTGCATCCTTTTTGAATTTCTCCGTTTCTGCCTGACGGTATCCTTCGGCAACAAATAGCAAATCCACCTTATTTTCAAGAGGTCCATTTTCCTGCAGTAGTTCTGCCTGACAAACCGGCTTTTCTTCAGAGATCAGACAATCTGCCGGATCAATAAAGAATTTTTTCATGGGTTGATACGTCCCGTCCCCCGGGGTCCTTGCGTATATTTCACAATAAACTGTGTCTTTGGGGTAGGGTATCCACAAAGACGTATTGTATGCCATATCCCTTAGTGTTGCTTCCCGGGTGGTTCGCCATTCCATGAAGAGCGAATTAAAGCCTTTGGAATAGATAAGATCCCCTTGTTTTGTATATACCTTATATTGATATTCCCCGAATGTAAAAGGAGCGATCAGCTGCTTTGTGGGGCCGGCCCAGACAGGCTCCTTGTGCAAAGCAAGCAAAAAGACATCTTGGGATGAGGCATTCCCGGCGAATACCAGATCAAGGCGAAGCCGTTCTCCGGTAAAATAATCTTCGTACAAAACGGGTTGAGCCCGGATTATTGCTGTAAAACCCAGGCAAATGATAAGCAGGACACATTTTTTCATATATGAAAGAATTATTGACCCGTATAATTTGAAGGCGTAATCTGCAGCAGTTCGTCTTTCACTTCCTGATTGATATCCAGGCTGCGGATAAATGCATGCAGGTAATCCTTGTCAATATGCATATTGGTACGGGTAAGTTCCTTAAGTGTTTCATAAGGCTGGGGATAGTTTTCCCTTCTCAGGATGGTTTGAATGGCCTCGGAAATGATTGCCCAATTCTCGTCAATATCTTTTTCTATTGCTGAACGGTTCAGGAGCAGTTTCCCGAAACCCCTTTGTAGTGATTTCATGGCCAGCAGGGTGTGAGCCATCGGAACTCCCAGATTCCGCATCACAGTAGAATCGGTCAGATCCCTTTGGAGACGTGAAATGGGCAATTTGGCAGCCAGGTGGGCAAATATGGCATTGGCTACTCCAAAATTTCCTTCTGCATTTTCAAAATCTATGGGATTGATCTTATGAGGCATGGCCGAAGATCCAATTTCCTTATCCTTTATGTGTTGTTTGAAATAATTCATAGCTATGTATGACCACATATCCCGGC
>JBAZDV010000118.1:3147-4371 GCA_041654195.1 Candidatus Methanomethylophilaceae archaeon
AGACCCAGGTTTACAGATACAAATTTATTGGCAAAACGATGCCAGTCTATATGTGGATAAGCCACGTTATGCGCATTAAAATTTCCTGTGGAGCCGCCGAATTTGGCTGCAAAAGGAATCTGTTCCAGACTTTTTATTTGTTCTTCCAGGCGAATCTGAAAAACCCGCAGTTCTTTTCCAAGACGGGTAGGAGAGGCCGGTTGTCCGTGTGTATGTGCCAGCATTACCACCGGGCCCCATTCATTCGCCTTTTCATTCAACATTTCTATGGTTTTGTTCAAGACGGGAAGGTATTCTTTCTGTATCCCGTGTTTGAGGCTCAAAGGTACGGCCGTATTGTTGATGTCCTGTGAAGTGAGTCCAAAATGAATGAATTCACAATATTTCTCAAGACCCAGTGCTCTCATTTTGTTTTTCAGGAAATACTCTACAGATTTCACATCGTGATTGGTCACTTTTTCCTGTGCCTTGATCACTTTTGCGTCTGTAATAGAAAAATTTCTGTATACGTTCCGCAATATGGGATACCAGCGTGAATCCACATCACGGAGTTGGGGGAGGGGTAATTTACAGAGGGCGATAAAATATTCGACTTCTACCTGAAGCCGGTACCGGATCAGTGCAAATTCCGAAAAATACTGGTTAAGGGGTGCAGTCTGTGCATAATACCTCCCATCAATGGGTGATATGGCAAGCAAAGGGTTGAATTCCATAAAGATGATATTTGATTAATTAACAAAGGTACTCATTTTTCTGTAGAGAGTGATCATTTGACGGGCCTCGGCCACGTCATGAACACGTAATATGGATACTCCTTTGAAAAGCAGGTGAAGATGCAGAGCCTGTGTGCTGATAAGGGCATTTTCCAGAGTTGTGCCGAGAGGCATGTAGGTGAGTCTTTTTCTGGATATTCCTGCCAGAAGCGGAGCAATAGGGTATCCAAATTCGTTCTTTGGTACCAGGGAGGGCAGGGAGGCTATGACTTCAAAATTCTGATCCACATCCTTGTTGAATCCAAAGCCGGGATCCAGAATAAATTCATTGATACCGTATTTGTCTGCCTGTTCAGCGACTTTGAGGAAAAACCGTGTTATCTGCCCAGGACCCCGGTAAGGTTCCCGGTGCATGGCTATCCAGGGAACTTTCAATCCGGAGATCAAAGGCAACATGGTTTTGTCGTAATTGCCTGCAAATATGTCGTTAACCAGGAAATGCCCAAGTAGT
>JBAZDV010000119.1:0-4347 GCA_041654195.1 Candidatus Methanomethylophilaceae archaeon
GGGAACAAACCGGGCGATGAATCCAAGACCGAGATCCCGCTTCCTTTCGACCTGCTCGAAAGCGTGCTCAAGGCATCGTCCAGGGAACTGGACAGACTGCCGGAGATCAAAGGCGTCCATGCCGGCGCGATGCTGATGCCAAACGGCGGGACCCTTTCCGGCGAAGGCTATGATAAAACGACCGGCTGGTTTTTCCTGAAAAAAACGGATGTCCCACCCGTCCCGGAGATCCCGACGGAATCCGACCTGATCCTCGCACGCGAATATATCGATTCGGTGTATCACGAGTTCCTGTTCAAAGACCGGGTGGATTATGAAAACGATCTGGCAGCGGTGTTTTCCGCGATGTTGAGACCAAGCCTTGCCGGTCCGTTTCCGATCCATGCTGTTCGCAAGAACAGTCCGCGGACCGGCGGAAGTTTTCTGCAGCGGGTGAATGAGATCGCCGCGTTCGGGTGTGACCGACAGGTCTACCCTGCCCCGTCCCGCCCGGAAGAGATGGAAAAACTGCACAAGACGATCGTAAAGGAGAGTCCGCTGTATGCAGTGATCGACAACGTGCCGCCGGGTGGAAACTTCGTCTCGGATTTTCTGCTGACGGCAACGTCCGGAAACGGCACGACATCGTTTCGGGATCTCGGGAGCCTGAATCAGGTCGAACGGACGGTCACCACGCAGTTTTGTGTGAACGGGAATCATCTGAAGATCTCGGCAGATGTCTGCGGACGCGTGATCGTGACAAACATCATGGCGCCAAAACCCTGGCAGGAACTGCGGTTTTCCCGGAAAAAGGATGAGCTGATCGCCTATACGAAAGAGATGCACCCAAAACTCGTGTGGGCGTTCGCGGTTTTCCTGAAAAACTGGATCGCGAAAGGCCGTCCAGCGCCTCCGCCGTGTCCGGGAAATCTGTCGGAGTATCCTGAATGGTATTCTATCATTGCCGGATCGCTGTATGCAGCAGGGTTTAGTAAAGTCCTTTCGAATATGGATGAGGTCCAGACAGCGGAGAACGAGGCGGAGACGGAAGGCTGCGAGCTTTTGTCCCGGCTGTTTGCCACGTTCGGGAGCGAGATGTTTTCTCCGGCAGGTCTGAAGACGGTCCTGGTCCAGGAAGGCGAGATGCGTAAAGATCACCAGGTCTCTTCGCAGACGATCCTGGATTATGCACCCGAACATCTGGTGAAGGCATCGGTTGCCGGAACGCTGACGGATGTTATGACGGGTAAATGGATCTCGCAGATCGCGGATCAGAAGTTTGCGGGATATGACCGGTATCTGACGAAGCTTAAAACGAAGGTCGGTGCCCGATACCAGCTGGTTTTGGTGGAAAACCAGACGAATCTCGCAAATCTGGTGTAGGGTGTGATGGATGGGTGACGGATGACCCGTCACCAATCAACTTCATAATATTGTCCCTTTCTTGATTTTACGGAATATTCTTGAAGTGGTGACGGGTTGACGGGTGGTTTTCGTTCAGGAGGAGAGGAGGGGTAAAACTATAGAGGAGCTATAGAGATTTGGGTTTCAGTGAGGATGGATTTTCGTGTACCCGTCACCATTTTGCATATGAGAGATATTTCGGGTTGGATTTTTATTTTAGGGGAGATTTCGGCGTTGTTACCCTACACCAGACCCATCACCCAACCCGTCACCGACGACCCGCGGTGGGGATATTCTGTTTTTAAGATAGGAGTTACGCGGTGCGAGTGTGGTCCCAATTCGGGAAGTGGGTTGTTGGGTGTGGAAATCTGAGAATAACCAACCGCGAATCCCCGCGAATTTTCGCGAATCGCATTTTTCTTGCGTTCGGGTGCTCTGCTCCGGCTTATCGCCTACGCAGGAATCGCCCCCTCACTGGAAAAATGCTGGGGAAAAACCCGCGTGCGGGTTTTTCTATTGTTCCGTGCCCATGCGAATCAACTGTGTAGATAGATGCGTAATGTTATCTCATCCAGACTCAATAAAGTAGTATTTAGAGGGGTTTTAATTTGAAAGGTAGTGAGAAGTATCTAACTCGTCTTTTAGGCTCAGACGATATATTCGTTATTCCTGTTTATCAAAGAGAATATGAATGGAAACTAGAACATTGTAAACAGCTTTACAATGATTTGGTTTTTACCAGTAAGACTGATCGTCAATCACACTTTTTTGGAAGTATTGTAAGTGCTACCAATCCAAGCGGCGGTCGTGGTGAATACGTGATAATTGACGGTCAGCAAAGAATCACGACCGTATCAATTCTTTTGATTGCCATTCACAATATTTTGAAAAAAGGCATCCTGCAATCAAATGATGAGAATTTAGGAAACAAAATCCTAAAAAAATATCTTCGTGATCAATACGATAACACGATAAAACTCGAACCAGCTTCAAACAGCCAGAAAGCGTATTATGCACTATTTTCTGAGGATCAAAGTGACTATATCGGAGATTCCCGAATCACTCTAAATTATCAGTATTTTTATGACGCTATTCTCAAGAGTGAGATCGCGATTGATGAGTTGATGGATGCACTTTCCAAACTCGTGGTCATTGATATTTTACTGGATAAAGATGACGACCCCCAACTTATTTTTGAAAGTTTGAACTCTACCGGTTTAGCTTTGTCTGAATCTGACAAAATAAGAAATTATGTATTGATGGCTTTGCCCTTAAATGACCAGCGGAGGTATTATACATCATATTGGCAAAAAATTGAAAATTACACTCTGCAGAATAGTGACTTGTTTATCCGCGATTATTTGACACTCAAATTACACAGGATCCCTACGATCACAAAAATCTATGCTGAATTCAAAGAATATTCTCAACGTGTCGGTAAAGAGGAATTGCTGCAGGATATGGTGAAATATGCAAAATATTATGCCGTAATTCAATCTCCTGAGTTGGCTGAATCGGGTCTGAGAAACATTCTCACAAAACTTCGTAAACTGGATAATAGTGTCATCAATCCCTATGTAATGGAAATAATGGACGGTTACCAATCCCGAGAGTTTGAATTAACCGAGATAGTTTCCATTCTCCAAATTTTAGAAACATATCTTGTCCGGCGGATCATTTGTGCGGTTCCAACGAATGCGCTGAATAAAATATTTATGACCTTGCATAAAGATGTCCTGCGGCAGGAAGGAAATGATGCAGGATATTTGGAAAAACTCAAGTATATTCTTTTATCCAAACAGGGCTCGGGTCGTTTCCCAACTGACAGGGAGGTTTCTGAGAATTTAGAGAACCGAAATCTCTATCAGGATATGAAGGGGTCATATCTGCTTTACCTTCTGGAATGTCTGGAAAATCAGGATAACTACGAAGTTGTCGATCTGCAAAAACTGATATCCGAGGGTCTACTTAGTATTGAGCACGTCATGCCTCAAACATTGTCTGAGAAGTGGATAGATGATCTTGGCGGTTCTGAACCTGCCGGAAAAATTTATGATCAGTGGCTGCATAAACTGGCTAATCTCACTTTGACTGCATATAATGCAAAATACAGCAATAATTCCTTTGTTGATAAGAAAAATATGCCTAAGGGATTTAAAGACAGTCATCTGAAGCTAAATCATTATATTGCGAATTGCGATACGTGGACTGAGGAAGAGCTTGTTGAAAGAAATAAGCAGATAACAGATCTTGCTTTGAAGGTATGGCCAATATATGCGTCTTCATTTGTTCCCGTGATCAAAGAGGGGAATACTTTTTCATTGGACGAAGATGTTGATTTATCTTACAGGTCTATTTACTCATTTTCTTTTGCCGGGACAAAGTACACTGTCAAAACATGGCGTGAGTTCTTTGTTTCTGTGATGGAATTACTTCATGAACGAAATTCTACAATTCTTCCAGAACTCGCTATTTCTCTAGACAAAACCGCAATATCTCTAGCTCTCTCTACCAGTAATGATGATGATCCCAAGGGATTTTTCCAGCGTATTGCGGATGGGATATATTTGCGGGTCAATAACAGTACACTTACAAAAGTATCACTGGTTAAGAAGTATCTGGTACTCTTTGAGGTGGATCCGGAAGAAATCACCATAACTATTTCTGATCCGATATCATCGAACACAACATCTGTTACTTCTTAAAAGAAAGCAGAAGTCTATTCCAGATTTTTGAATCAGGTTCTTACGGAAATGAAAGAAAAACCCGCACGCGGGTTTTTCCCCTAGCATTTTTCAAGAGAGGGTGCGATTCTGCGCAGGCGATCAGCCGGAGCAGAGCAGCCGAACGCAAGGAAAATGCGATTCGCGTTAATTCGCGGAGATTCGCGGTTAAATAAATTCATGTGTCCACACCCAACAACCCCCTTTCCGAAAAAATATGCCTGATTTCTCCGGAAAAATC
>JBAZDV010000120.1:0-4321 GCA_041654195.1 Candidatus Methanomethylophilaceae archaeon
AAGGCGGCCAGAGGCCGCCGTTTTAGATCAGTTTGCGAAGGCAACCTTTGACTTATAGATCAAATAGGTCACGATCATTCCGATAACGAACTGCAGTGATGCAGAGAAGGCACTCGATCCTATCATGGATGACGGTGTTACCGCGATTATGAAGAAACACGATATGGATCCGAGGGCACAGGCAGCGACCGCGATCATCCAGTTCTTACGTATTGCAACAAACACAAATGAAATGGCAACAAGTATTCCGGACACAAGCGAGACATAGCCTGAATTCATGACATAATCGTGAAACTCAGTCTCTGTGATCCCCATACTGTTGAGGAAATCGGTCCAACCATCCGTTCCAAGCGCATCTTTCAACATTTGGATCAGCGAATCGACACCAAATGCCGAGTAAGCACCACCTGCGATCGCAAAGATCGCAAAGATCGCTGTCAACACCATGACCCACATCAAACGGCTGTCCGCTGCCCTCTTATCAAGAGACGCAGAATCTGATCCTCCGACATTAGACCCATTAAAGGTCGCTGCGGTAGAAGCTCCGCCATGTGTAGAATTCCCGCACTCCGGGCAGAAATCCGCTGATTCGTATATTTTTGCTCCGCATTTGGAGCAAAAGCCAGTAAATTCGTTTTCCGACATATTCTATGAATCTATCGTTTTAATAATTAAGCATTGTGAAAAAAGAAAGGTGAGAATGAATTAAAAGTTGTTTAGATTTCATGATACGGAAAATGCTGGCTTTGCCGTGTATAAAAGATACGTCACCACAAGGCCTATGACAAAACCAAGGACCGTCGGCAACATAATAAGGGACGCCAACAGGCACATGATCAATGCAATGATCCAGAACTTCTTAATTATACAAAAGACAAGGCTTATTGCTCCGACAATACCAGCTGAAAGGAGGTAATAACCTCCGAACACAAACGCACTGCGTATCTCGGCTTCTGTGTAATAAGTAAGGACCTCAGCCCATACTTCTGGATCTGACTTAAGTGCGTCTATTATTGCATTGACGTCCAAAGCACAATATGCGCCCATTATGACCGAGAAGAACACGAATACTCCGAGGAATATAGATATCCACATTAAGCGTTCGGTCATCGCTTTTTTCTTATAGCTATCATTTATCTCGTTTCTAACGGATTGTACTACAGAACCGCCTGCTATAGGCGCACCGCATTCCGGACAGAACACCGCCGAATCACGTAGCTTAGCCCCACATTTAGAGCAGAATTCCATAGATTCTCCGTCTGACATAAAGCTCGCATCTGCGGTTAAATATTTAGAATATATGGTAAAAATAAAGAAAGAACGGCCCAAGGCCGTTCGTTTTACTGTTTTATAGACTGATCGAATGCAGGCTTGGAGCTCAAGATCATCCAGAATGCCAAAAGACCTAGCAACAGACCGAACAGGTACAATGTACCGAATATGGCAGATATCATACAAAGGATGACAGCAACAAACCAGAATTTGCGCATAAAGCACAAGACTGCCGTAAGTACACTTATCAATCCAACCGCGATCTCAGCGTAGAACATGTATTCCAAATAGGAACGGACCTGCGCCTCACTGATGTTATTCTCTATCATCCATTGATAGAAGTCGGCATTTGTTATCAGACCATTAACAACATTATCGATGTATATTATTCCAAATATACACCCGATCATAACTGGCACAGAGTAAAGAAGAATGATGAACCCTGCCCATGTCACACGGGCATTGTTAACTTCAGTCTCCAATTGCTTATATTCTGCCTTGAGTTTTATATCCCCTGGACTGCCGCTTATGGGTGTACCACACTCTGGACAGAATGAGGAGGGATTTGTAATTGTAGCTCCGCATTTGGCGCAGAACTTCTGGTTTTCCTCTGACATACCAGCACCATCGATTTACTTAGAATATAATACTTGCCTACTTGCGGAAGACCGCAGAACCATATCCAACTACCGCTTCCATATCCATTTCCAAAGAATCCCAGGAATCCGAATATTTCAGAATATCTGCCGAACACGGTCTCGATGCAATCATTGACGTGGCGATCGGGCCGTAACCGCATGCAGAGATTCTGTTATCTTTTATTGTAGAATACATTTGATCGATGTCCAATCTAGAAACGCTGTCCAAGACCATTTTATCTAATTTTGTAGCCACGCTCTTCGGAACATAATGGGAAAGATCGCTCGAAGCTATCACGATAACATCGTGACCTTCACAAGATTTTCTTATCGCCGCTGCCAAACGAACAGCAGAGGCCTTGTCCTGACGCCTCATAATGATCGGAACAATATGGGGATCTGGATCTATAAATTGAATGAACGGAACCTCTACCTCAACGGAATGTTCGAACCTGTGTGCATTCGGACTGTCCGGAATAAACTCACTCAGTTTTCCTGCGATCTCTTGATGGATCTTACACTCACCCAACGGCGTGAGATATGAATCACTACATAGTACAGCATCAAAAGGAACACCATGATGATCTGGCCCGATTATTATATAGGCTTCCGGAAACCCATCTTCCGCAATATTCTTGAAAACGTGCGCTGCGTTCATACCTGATGCGCGATACCCCGCATGCGGTGCCAGCGCGCCGACGATACTTCGCCTGTTTCCTTTTTCCTTGGGAAGTCCAGGGCCAAGCTTATGCTGAAAACAAAACTTTAGCTCCGAAATCAAATCGTCCCTGTCGATAGGATAGAACTGCCCGGCTACTGCAGGATAACGCATAACAAAAGTAAAAAGGAAGTTTAAGATTAAATTGTTTGTTTAGAGCTTGGACTCGAAATCCTCGATCTCCATCGTAAAGTCAGCGGGATCTTTCAGATCTCCCCTGGCAATGAGAACCTCTCTTGTGAGGACCCAATAGATACATGCAAGTGCACGCCTTCCCTTATTGTTCGTAGGTAAGACGAGATCGACATTTCTGGTTTCATTGTTGGCATCGCACATCGCGACGATCGGGATGCCAATATTCAAAGCTTCTTTAAGTGCCTGTTTATCCGCTGCAGGATCAGTGCATACCAGAACTTCTGGCTCCATGAAACCTGCGTTCATTGGATTAGTCAGGATTCCTGGGACAAAACGACCTGCAAAAGCTGGTGCTCCGATTGCTCTGGAGAACTCTCTTGCGGGTTTCTGTCCGTACTGTCTTGCGGAAACGACCAGGATCCTCTTAGGGTCAAAACGAGCTAGGAACTTGGCTGTTGCCCTGATCCTCTCATCTGTCTTTTTAACATCAAGAACGTACAATCCGTCCTGCCTGACCTTATAGATGAAATCCTTCATGTCAGCGCTTTTCTGCTGTGTGCCGATGTGTACGCCTGATGTAAGATAGATATCCTCGGCGACCAATAATTCGGTGTTTTCCGCTTCACTCATGTGTAAACCTCATTCATTCTCTGGTAACAGTGATTGGGACAACGCCCCTCTCATATTCCAGCATGGCGATGTCTATCGGGTCCAGCATATCCGCTGGATAGTCTACGAGAACAGGTGCGCCAAATGATATTTGAAGCGCCCTTGCACCGATAATCCTTGCCTTCTCAAATCTAGTGTACTTCATAGTTCACCATACCGGAGTGTTCGGATATTAGGCTCTTAATTATAAAGGTTTTGGAATTGCAAGCCTATTTGCATAGATAAAGACACCTTTCTACTCCGCAACGTACATTGAAAACAAAATATATACCGCTTCGCTTATGAAAGGAACATGACAGACGGTCTGACACTTTGTGCCGCTGCTTTCCTACGCAATAAAGGAAAGAGCGTCATCACTGAAAAGGAGTTCCTTATGGGTATCTCGATGGACCTTCATTGGATGCCTTACAAAGATGCACAAAAACTTCTGTCAGCACTTTTAGACGACAGAACGTTCGAAAAAAACGGAGAATATATCAAAGCCAATTTTGAAACGGCTGAAATGAACATACCTGTTGCATATAGACCTCCAGCAGACCTTCTGAAGGATATCATTATCAAAAGAACAGAAACGGAGAGCCCTCCCGCAAAGGAGGAGGACCTTCTCCCGGAACTCATGACGGAGGCTGTGAAGTCAGGAATGCAGAGAAAAGAATTTGTCGCTGCGAGCAACCTGATCCAGAAAAAGCTGAACATCGATATCGTCGCAGCGGGCTTGATCGTTCTCAGAGACCACAATGTCGACATATCTCCGTTCGTGGAGAGAGCATATAGCGCCGTAAAGAAGAAATGATCATTCTTTTTTGATGAAGTTACTAAGGGTCATCCTGTTTCCGGACTGACCGCCACCGATAGACGAACCGGATGCGACCGTCTCCATCAACTTGAT
>JBAZDV010000121.1:0-4315 GCA_041654195.1 Candidatus Methanomethylophilaceae archaeon
ATCCGACAAGACTCCTGCAAGCGGACATCCAATGACCATTCCTACACCGACCATCGTGATCAAAAGACCATATTGAGACTTCGTGAACCCGTACACATTACCATAGAAAGAGCCAGCCTGTGAAGCCTGCCAGAGCATTATGGTACCGTATATGAAGAAGAACCATATAGCAAGCGGCCAAAATTTTCTTCCGCTTCCAAATGTGGTCTTAAGTGCCTGGATCATCGGAACTTTCGAAGATGTTGATTCTTTGATCGGCTCTCCTGTCTCCTCAGAAACGATCTCTTCTATGCTCGGAAGATCTTTCTCGCTAGGATGGTTCCTAACGACCAGCCAACACAACACCGCAATAAGGACGGTAATACCTGCTAGCACAAAATATGTGTTCTGCAATCCTAGTGAATCGACCATCATGATCATCGGTGTCGCCGCAGCGATACCTCCGACGTTACCGACAAGCAGCAATATTCCGCTGAGAGATGCAAACTCATTCTTCCTGTACCACACAGCTAAGATTTTCATGATCGGTATGTAGACAACTGCCGCACCTATGCCGATCAAGAACTTACCTGCGATCATAAGGTTGAAATTATTCACCATCGCTGCATACGCACTCAATATAGAACCGAGCGCAATAACAAAGATGAATGTTGTAGCAGCCTTTCTGGGCCCTAATTTATCTGTCAGAACACCGCTGGGCAGCTGCATCAGGGTATATGCGTAAAGATACGCCGATGCCAATAACGCAACAGACGCCGTACCCACTCCGAAATAGTCTTGAATCGTGTCAGATATACCTCCTCCAGTTGTCCTGTGGAAATATACAAAGAAGTAAGCCAGCGCTAACACTCCGAATATCAACCAACGATACTTCAATACCTTGTTCTTTTTTGTAGAATCGATTGTCATTTGATTCCTCCGTCGGGCAAAGACTTCGAAATCAACCTATTCCTTTTATCTAAGTCAAAGCATAAAAGAAAAATCACGAACATGTTCGAGAATATCATTATATCTTCACACCACTTGTTTCATGATGGATATGCAATGCTCAAGACTTTTGATAGACAGAAGGATCAATGGCAAAACCCCGGACGGCCATCCATGCCATATGCTTCTGCCGATCCAGTTTAATGAGGTCGGTATAAAAGTGGAGATCATACAGTGTTCTTTTCTTTCCAAAGGCACTGGTTATTCGATGATCCGCATCACAGATATGGACGGCACACATTCAGATAAGATAGATATCACACCTTCATACAGTATGTTCGGCGAATGCGAGATCATGAAGATCTCTAATCAACAATATATGGCAATGGTAACAAACAACAATTGCATGCTGGCGAGCATTTTATCAGAATCAGGATGCTTCCTTACATCTGCAATACCAGTTTCAAATGATGACATCGAATGGACGATTGTAGGTCCAAACAGCACATACATCCACAACCTTATCACAAGAATGAAAACAGAAGGATATGGCGTAAGAACGCTATCTACGTCACAAATGAATTTGGATTCCGTACTGACAGAAAAACAAGAACACTGTCTCAGAATCGCTTATGAAAAAGGATATTACAAAGTACCAAAAAACATCACTCTCGAAGAACTATGCCAGTTGATCGACTGCTCCAAATCCACCTTGAGTGTGCTGATGAGAAACGCCGAAAGCAGAATAATTACTAATTACCTAAGTTTCAATAAAGACATGATCAAAGAACGCAAAAAGTAAAAGGTGAATTCCGTGTAATCACGGAATTTGTTTTGATCAGTATTTCCAATTTTTCGCAGTGTTTACCATTGCATGAATATTTTCCGTACTGATAAGTGCCGACAGACCACATCCTGCAGAGATGATATTGAATCCTGCTTCGATGCTGCGAACTGTTGAATCCGCCACATCTTTGGGTGTGCCCTGTAAAAGGGGCCGAACAACACCGACGTTGCCTACAAGCGCCGCACGTTTGTTGACCTTCTTTACTGCCGCAAAAGGATCTGTCTTTTCTTCAACGCTCAATGCAGTAGCACCTGTGGCGACCATATTATCAAGCATTGGAAGCATATTCCCGCAGATATGCAGGATCTTCATTGTCTTTTTGAGCGGTTTATAGACCTTTTTCAAAGATGGGAGCGCAAATTCATCGAACATATCCGGAGATATCATATCATACGATGCTGAGGGCTCGCTCATCTGGATGCTGTCAACACCAAGCGTCTCCACATACTTCAGCCACATCTTCTCATAATCAGCAGCAAAGGAAATGAATCTCTTTGCACTGTCCGGCTCCGTTATGGTCCATAGTATGAGATTTTCTGTGCCAGCTAGATGCCCAGCGATCGTGAAGGGTCCGGTCACACCCAATAATGTCGGAAGATCTGCCTTTCTTTCTTTTATGATGATATCAACTGCATCGGCTATGACCTTGTTACGCGGGATCCCCAGCATTTCCCTTTCATCCATAAGTTCCAATTTAGCATCGGGATCAGCTTTGAACGGACTGTTCTTTACCATCGGTGTAGAATTCTTCTTACCGAGATTCACTGTGCAGCCGAGCGCTTCTGCCTCATAAGTGAGGCAGTACGGCACTCTGACCGATTCCAGTCCGAGAAAATCATACGCACCCAATGCTATCTTAGCCATCTTCCTTGCATCCGTATGTGCATCCGGCCAATACGCATTCACATTGTCCATAAGTTCGGTCGTACCGGTCGTGGTCATACCACAGACCGGCGGCCTGTCAACCTTTTCACACTTCATTGCTTTGAAGAACCTCTCTCTAGGTGTCATTTCACTCATTCTACTCACCCCTAAGGTTTTCCAAGTCTTTGCCCAAAATAGAACTGAATTGTAACATAATAAACAAAATCACGAACATGTTCGTTTTTAACTTGAACAATACGTTCGATTCGAATAAAATTAAAAAAGAAAATTCCTCTTTTGAGGAATGTTTTGAGACCTGATCAGTGCCTGAACACACGGCAGCCTGTAAAGACCATTGCCATTCCGTGCTCATTCGCTGCGGCTATGACCTCTTCGTCCCTTATGGATCCCCCAGGCTGAATTATCGCTGTCACACCAGCCTTGGCAGCCTCATCGACACCGTCCCTGAACGGGAAGAATGCATCGGATGCCATTACGCAGCCCTGCGTCGGCTCATTGGCCTTCATAGTAGCGATCTTCGCAGAATCGACACGACTCATCTGACCTGCCCCGATACCTACCGCACGCTCATCTTTGACGTAAACGACACAGTTGGACGTGACGTGTTTGGCAAGTTTCCATGCAAAGAGCATGGCATCGATCTCCTTCTCGGTCGGAGCACGCTTTGTGATGACCTTCAGATTACTGCGGTCGATAGGAACGTCCTCATCTGTCTGAACAAGTAATCCGCCCTGGACCTTCTTCATCTTATATTCCCTGATCTTGTATGCAGGACCGATCGGTGCATTCGTCGTCATAAGACGGATGTTCTTCTTCTTTTCCAAAAGTTCCAGAGCATCTTTATCAAAACACGGTGCCACGACCACTTCTACGAAATACTTGGCGATCTCCTCTGCGACCTTTAGATCACAAGGTCTGTTGATACAGATGACACATCCGTATGCGGACATAGGATCGACCGCATAGGAAGTGACGAATGCCTCATAGATATTGTCGGCACTGGCTAGACCACAAGGATTTGTATGTTTCATCACGACTGCGGTGGGCTTCTCAAAATCCATGGCAATATCCAATGCTTTGTCCATGTCCAGGATGTTATTGTACGACAATTCCTTACCGTGAAGCTGTTCCATCTTTGATACAGTGGGGCCGGGTGTGAACGGGTCTCTGTAGAATGCTGCCTTCTGATTTGGATTCTCTCCGTACCTGAGGTCCATGACCTTCTCGGAGGGGATAGGGAACGATGCAGGGAATCTGTTACCGAATCTCTTGTTCATTTGATCGGCGATCATAGAATCGTAGTTAGCGGTCGTGATAAATGCCTCTGCCATTAATCTTGATAATATTTCGTCATCCAACTTTCCATTGGCCTTCAGCTGTTCCAATATTGGGGCATACTGGTCAGATGATGTGACGACCGCGACCGATCTGTAATTCTTAGCCGCGGCACGGATCATGCTTGGTCCGCCGATATCTATGTTCTCTACGATATCATCGAACTGAACGCCTTCTTTGAGAACGGTCTGCTTGAATGGATAAAGATTCACGACGACCATATCTATTGTCTCGATCCCTTTCTTCTTGAGCGCATCCATATGCTCAGGGACATCTCTCCTTGCGAGTATCCCAGCATGTATCTTTGGATGTAACGTCTTG
>JBAZDV010000122.1:0-4293 GCA_041654195.1 Candidatus Methanomethylophilaceae archaeon
TTTAATTACCTCTTTCAGGCATTGACGCCCTCATTATTCATCGGCTCTAAAGAGCGAATGTCGCCTATCCTATAGCGATATATAATGTTTTCACAGAAGACGGTGAAACTGAACGGTCTTTTCTCCAATTTGTTCGAATTTTTTCACTTCGAAAGGTACTTCTTCAGTTTGGGGTGTATTTGGAGACTGTCGATGAATGCCACACATGTATGGCTTTTCAAATAGTATTTCGATAAAATCGTTATGAGCAACGCACCGAACGTGTTGCATAGCATATCACGAACCGTATCCCATGGACTGTACTGCATGTTTGTCCCCGTGTACTCGTCAACAAAGAATTCGAAGACCTCCCAGTAGACACTGAACGTTAGCATTATCATCGCGATGAACATCGGTATCCACTTTGGCGTGAATTTAGTCTTCGGATCAAAGATCTCAACGGCCATCAGCGTGTAGAATACACACAATGCCACGGTTATTGATGACACGGTATGTGTCAGTGTATCGTACATAACCAACAGGTCGTACTTCAGAAGTAACACTCCGTATGCATGCAGAAATATGGAGACCTCGATCAGAACTATGAAGGCAAAGGGCAACTGCATGATGTTTGACTGCCTGAGGATCATAGGTACCAGACATATGACCGCACAGAAGAGCCCGGTATTGACCTGGTATCCCATCCGTTCATCGCCCAAATAGGACATTATGGACATTATCAGCAGCACTGTCGCTGCTATCATGCACACGATGTCGGACTTGTCAATTCTTTTCATCCTTGGGCCCCCCTCTCGTATACTCGGATATTACCTTCTTATCCACCTTTTTGAAATAGGCGTTCAGGATGATCACGTACAATACTGTGACGACGGTCGTGACCGCTATCGGAAGCATAAGCATACGGTTTGATTCGTCGTTATCCATCGTGTTCTCAAAATCCCCGTTGTAGAGCGGGTATCCTGTGGTGCTCATCCACACCACCGTGAATAACATATACAGCATTGACAACGAACATGCAAATATCAGGGAATACAAGATTACCCAACGACGTGAAAGAATTGTTTCCTTGTTGATGTTGAGATAGATCGCCACCATCATACCGTATAGCATGCTGGCAAATGCCATGATGGCAACCGATATCTCATAGAACACATCGAAGGAATGATATGAATCGACCGCAAATAGTACAAGATAGGCAATCAACGGTATTGGTACAAGCGCCATGAGACTTCGGCCGTAGGCTGCTTCGCTGTCGTGTGTTATCATGATTGGCGATAACATTATGACGACTCCCATTGAAGCCACGAACACCCATATCCAGTCATTCTGCCATAATGTGACAGCTATGACCAGACAGGATAACAGGATTGAGAAGCCGACATATCTGTTCATTGATTTGCCTCGTGTGCCTTTCGTTATAACAGTTACTAATATAAAAGTGCCCTTTGCTACCGCAACTATATTCTCTCATGAGGGAATACAGCGTTAATCCCATGAATATGCGTGCAATCATTTCGACATGTTGGAAAAAAATGTGTTCTTTGGACTCAAAGAAGAAGGTATTGTGCATACTCGTGGTCGGATTGATGTTTTACGGTGGCCTGATAACGTTTGACCATTTTGTGACACGTGGCATAATCGATGATATGTCTGGACAGGATGACGGTCATAAGACGGATCTAGATTATTATCGCGAACGCGCACAGAACATCCTTGACGGAGAGATCCCTTACACAGAAAATTTTCAATCGGAATCTCCGCCCCTCATCATGTATCTTCTTGTGATACCTCAGGCATTCGGCGGTGCCGATTGGATGTACCAGATATACTTTTCACTGTTTGTGATACTAACAAGCTTGTGTATATACTGGGTGTTTCGAGAACGACATGAAAAAGAAGGGTTTGAGATGGCAATGCTGTACATGTTCATACCCTTCGTTTTCATCGAATGCGTATTCGGAATACAGGATGAGATGATAACCACCTTCTTTTTCATAATGCCTGTCCTGATATATGGGCTTGGAAAGGTATACTCAGGGGTTGCTTATGGTACAATAGGTGTCTGGGTAAAATTCTTCAACGTGCTCTTTATTCCAGCACAATTCATCTATGGAAAGAACAACAGAGAGAGACTTCTGCTTTTACTGATCTGTGTCTCGGTCTCTCTGGTTATCCTGTTGCCGTTCTTCATCTATTCAGATCCGAATATACTTCTCACGTTCCTGAAGTATTATCTTACCGGCGGAGGCGGTGACACGATCAATGATCCACAGGCCGTGGGCGGATTCGGTGGTATAAGTCCATGGCATTTCCTTGCCATAGGTGGATTGAAGATCCCAAGCATAGTATTTACAGTGGCCACGGTGGTCGGGATATTCGCCGCCTCGATGTATGGATATATGAAAAGATGTCCATTACACAGACATCTGCATTGATAATGCTGGTGTTCTTCCTCTGTTATCCGAAGATCCTGAACGTTTATTTCATAATGCCGGCTGTGCTTTTTCTGCTTTGGGGAGTAAAAGACCGTCGCATAGTGGTCAATATGTTCTTGCTGATTATCTTCGTGATGCCCGCGGTCCTGTTCACTGAGATACAGGAGACATACGTATTTGGACAAGAATGGTGGTGGGTCGGTCTTCTGATCAGTCTTGTTGGCTTCGGATTGTTTGTTTGGACCTACATCAAATATATTCATGGAAAAACACCGTTCATAGACGATGCCCCTGCCGTCTAAGGATTCGGTACAGAGATATATGACAATCTTCGTAGTACCCCCGAAGAAAATGAGAATCGTAGATGTCAATCCCTTCTTCTACCCATACATGGGCGGAATAGAACGCCGCATTCATGACACGAGCAGATTGCTTGCAGCGCGTGGTCACGACGTCACCGTCCTGACAGGACAACTTCCGGAAACGAAGATAAAGGAAAGAGCCCCCGAAGGATACGACATCATCCGCTTGAAATCTAGATTTATAAACGTCTACAATCCCCCATATATCTCGTCCAGCGATATCTTGGAAACCTTGGAATCATTGGATGCGGACATAGTAAATTACAATTACAGATGGGCCCCCTCCTACAACAGAGACCTTGCCGCATACAAAGGAAAAAAAGTGTTCACATATCACAACGTGTGGGGAGAAGGTATAGGATTCCAAGCAAAGATGTCCGAGGTCAACGACAATAGATTCAGAAAGTGTCTGAACACCTTCGATCATATCATCTGTGTTAGTGATTACGTTCGTGACGACCTCATACGAAGAGGTTTGGACCCAACTATGCTTACCACCGTTCCAACATGTCTGAATTCCTTACCCGATGTCGATCAGAAAGAGGGCGACTTCGTCCTCTCCCTTGGTAGATTGGTAAAGACCAAGGGCCTTGATTATCTGATAGAAGCGATGAAGGATGTGGACTGCAAATTGATAATTTGCGGTAAAGGTCCGGAATCCAAACATATTGCAAAAATGATAAAAAAGAACGGTCTGGAAGAAAGAATAGAGATGAAAGGTTATGTCAGCGAAGAAGAAAAGACCATGCTGATGAGCATGTGCAAATTTTTTGTAATGCCGTCTCTCTTTGAATCTCTGGGTCTTGCCGCAATAGAACTTATGTCGTACGGTCGCCCCCTGATATGCTCCGATGTGAACGGCCTTCCGAAGACCGTCGGCAACGGCGGTGTGGTCGTTCCCGCAAAAGACTCAAAGGCCCTATCCGATGCCATGAACTCATTACTTTCCGATGATAGACAAAGGACATTACTCGGAAATTTCGCCAGAATGCAAGCGGAAAGTTACGACTGGAACATTGAGATCCCAAAAATAGAAAAGATCTATGAAAACGTCCTCAATCGATGACCTTCTCTGGCAATTTCTTCTTCTTTTTCAGGAAAGAAGCAATGAAACTTACGATTATCACAATGAATACAAAAACGATTGTGTATGTCTGTGCGGCATCACTGTTGAAATATGTAAAGAAGAAACTGCTCATCAACAGGATTACACCGTATTTCAAAAAACAACCCAATATAATGTAGAATAACGCCCTTGACAGTTTCCAGCTGTCAATGATACTGATGAATGCACCTGCAAACGGTATCATTGGTGCTACACGATTCACGAGAAGTATCCGCTCGTCGCTCACTACAAGGAAATTGACGTATCGATCTGCAATTTTTTTTATCTTGGTCGGAACGTGGATCTTTTCCACAACAAAATACAACACGGTTATTCCGATCACCTCACCGATCGCCGCAGCGAACAACAGTTCAACACCGAATGTCAACGT
>JBAZDV010000123.1:0-4269 GCA_041654195.1 Candidatus Methanomethylophilaceae archaeon
AAGGAACGAAGATCATAGGTTCATTCAAAGGTAAATTAACCATTACTGGTGCGAAGGTCGAAGATTTCAAAGGTACCGACGAAGCACAGCGTTTCCTCAGAGAAACGGCAATTGCGTTTGGTGTGAAAATAGAGAAAGAAGAGGATCCTGAGGACAGGGACTGGAACGTCTCAGAATTCTATTTAAAGACAAATCCAGGTGCAATTTGACGGTATTCAGACAGTTATTGTGATTGAACGTTCTGTCAGTCTTATATATTGTTAAGTTGTATTTGTGACTATGAAGATTCCGTGTGAATTGGTCGTATGGTATGTTCTTCCGACCATTCGAAGAGAAGTCGCCAGAGAACTGGTCAAGACTCACGGTTTGTCGCAGGCAGAGGTTGCAAGAAAATTCGGTGTTACCGATGCTGCCATTTCCCAATATCTGAAAAAGAAGAGGGGAGAGAACCCCCTCATCGAGGAAAGTCCGCAATACGATAAGTTCGAGACAGAGATAAAAGCCGCAGCAGATCGTATCGCAAACGATACTTCGGAATTCGCAACCGAGATGTGCAGAATATGTACAGTCGTCAAAAGTACCGGAATGCTAGCCAAAATCTACGAGGTTCAGATCGGCTGCAAACCGCCAGCGTGTGCTTGTGATTCCAATATAAAGTTACTGTGATACAGGAATTCCTGTGCGTATCCCGAATATTTTCCAAACTTACTTCTAGTAAATTCAGTTAACTTAGCGTAGCTTCCGGTAATGTTATATTTTTCATTCAATATCTTTTCGATTCTGGCATCTATTGGGAAAGATTCCATGTGACCGTAAGCGAACAATGCAATGCAATCTGCCACTTTATTGCCTATTCCACTGATGGAAAGAAGCGTTTTTCTGCAATCCTCATAGTTCATTTTACAAAGATCATTCGGTTCGATATCTCCGCAGTAGACTCTTTGTGCTAATTCCAGAAACCTTCCTTCTCTATAGCCTAGTTTGCATGAACATATGTTGCCGGTCCCTTCAACAATCTCTTGCGGGGTAGGGAATGAGAATCTTCCTCTGAGGTCTTTGCCGAATTCTCTGCAGACGGATTCAACCATCATGTGAATACGTTTCACGTTGGCATTCGTTGCAAGGAGATATGTTGCAATGCATTCCCATGGGTCCTGTTTCAAGATGCGTAATCCAGAACATTTGCTGACAAGCTCGGCGATGTACGGATCTGCAACGGATATGTCTTTGTAAATTGTGTCAAGGTCGTCGTCAGATCTAAAGTAGTCTAGCATCATTTTCTTGTTCGATGTGCCTTCACATTCAAAGCCATCGACGGTCTGTTGTAGTGTTACAATCTTGCTGTTAAGAACGCCTTCCCATTTGTCGTCTTTTTTTAGCCAACGATGTGCTTGACCGCAGCCTAATGTTGGATCCAGGGAGACGTCCATAACAATCTTCATGATAGGGTCAGATTGCTTTTGCGGTATAAACAACGTTCTTCTGAATAGGAAAATATATGCATACGTCGTCACGCTTGTCATGAGATTCGGTCCGGCAGGATATCCGTCAAGCAGTAAGAATCCGGAAGATGCCCTTAATATCATTCAAAAAATGGGGCTGGATGCGTTGGAGATGGAATTTGTTCGTGGTGTGAAGATGTCTGAAGCAAAAGCTAGAGATATCGGTAAGATGGCTGCGAACAGAGGTATCAGGCTTAGTGCTCATGCTCCGTATTATGTCAGTTTCAATTCCGATAATGATGAAACAAGAAAGAAAAGCATTGATTGGGTGATGGATACTGTTCGTGTTGCACATTATTTGGGTGCATACATCATTGTGATACATGCAGCATCGTACGGAAAGATGCCAGAAACGGCAACAGATTCTGTTATTACTGGATTGACTAAATGTCGCGAAATGATGGATGATGAAGATATCACAGATGTCATTTTAGGTGTCGAGACAATGGGCAAGATCGGAACTTGGGGCACGCTCAAGGAGATCTCGCAGGTCATGGATAGTGTTTCAGGGACGCGCCCCGTATTGGATGTTGCACATGTTCATGCAAGATATCAGGGGCATTTGAGAACAGAGAAGGACATGAAAGGTCTAATGGATGAGTTTTTTGCATTATCTGGCGACATTGCACACTTTCATATCAGTTGTATAAAATACGGTGATAAAGGAGAGATATCACATCTTCCGTTAAATGAAAAAGAGCCGGACATGTCATTACTGGCAAACGTTTTATCAGAATGCAATAAGGATTGTACGTTCATCTGTGAATCACCGTTGCAAGAAAGAGATGCTGTCGTATTCAAGGACATGTTTTCTCATCATTCATGATAAAACTTTAAATGCTCCATTTCGTTCTGCCGCATAGCGCCACTGTGGCTCAGCGGTAGAGCGACTGATTCGTAATCAGTCGGTCGGGGGTTCAATTCCCTCCAGTGGCTCCATTTTTATTCAAACAAGACAAAAGAGCAAAACCATCTATGATGATGTGTAAACTTGATGTCAAACGCCAATTGATGACGTCTGGTCGTTGATGATCCAAAGTATCAATTGCGGTAAAATGTTCCTTTGTGTTTTAGAATATTAGCGATTTACGAATAATTTTATCTTATTTTTTCATATACTGGTTTACGATCTTTACCGCACAAACATCGCCACACATTGAACATCCATCCTCAAGTTTGGTGCATCCGCGTTCTCTATACTTTCTTGCTTTCTCTGGATCCAGACACACATTGAACATTGCTTCCCAATCTAACGCTTTTCTCGCCTTTGCCATCCTGGTATCAAGTTCTCTGTTCTTACCACGCATCATGTCGCCGACATGTGCTGCGATCTTTGAAGCAATCAGTCCTTCTCTGACATCATTAACATCAGGCAGGGAGAGATGTTCTGCGGGCGTAAGGTAACAGAGGAAGTCTGCACCGGCCTTTGCTGCTATTGCACCTCCGATCGCGCCTACGATATGGTCGTATCCGGGAGCAATGTCTGTCACGAGTGGCCCCAATACATAGAAGGGAGCACCCTGGCATATTGATTTTTCCAAGATCATATTACTTTCGATCATGTCTATTGGGACATGTCCAGGGCCCTCGACCATCGCTTGAACACCAGCATTACGGCATCTTTTTACGAGACGTCCTAATGTCATCAATTCTGAGATCTGAGCAGCATCTGTTGCATCGTCGATGCATCCGGGTCTGAAGCCATCGCCCAATGAAAGTGTGAATTCGTATTTTTTTGCGAGGTCCAAAAGATAATCGAAATTCTCGTAAAGTGGATTCTCTTTTTCGTTATGAAGTATCCATGCCGTAAGGAAGGAACCGCCGCGTGAGACGACGTCCATCGTTCTGTCAGATGATTTCAGCCATTCGACGCTTTCTTTTGTAATGCCGCAGTGAACGGTCATAAAGTCCATACCGTCTTTTGCGTGACGTTCAATGCCGTTGAATATATCATCTTCGGTCATCTCGACGACAGCGTTTTTTCTTGCGGCCACTAAGCCTGTTTGGTATATTGGGACAGAGCCGATCATAACAGGGCATTTTTTGATCATTTTGATCCTGATCGAATCAATGTCTCCGCCTGTGCTGAGGTCCATAATCGCATCTGCACCATATTTTAATGCGATTCTGAGCTTCTCAAGTTCCGTTTCCAAGCAAACGAGGTCTCTAGACGTACCTAAGTTCACATTTACCTTGATGCTCATTCCTTCGCCGATTGCGGCCGGTTCGGGATTATGAATAGGATTGCACGGAACGACAATGCGTCCTGAGGCTATTCCGTTCCTTACGAATTCCTCGCTCATGTGTTCCTTTTTTGCTATTGTTTTGATCAGGGGCGTGATGCCTTTTTGGGCCTCTTCCATTATGGTGCTCATTGAGCCCCCTATGATATGTTCAGTTTTAAGGGTTACTCGCAAGTTCTAGTTTCACATGCGCGCGTGCGCGAGCCTACACGCGCGTATTTATACGGGAAACACATACCTAAAAACACTGTAGCGCGTTGAAAATAACGACGTTAAAGGAAGAAATTCTATGGATGGGAATGATAACGGGACACTGAAGGTATACGATGCGGATAGCATTGTTGTATTGGAAGGTTTAGAGGCGGTTAGAAAGAGACCAGGGATGTATATTGGAAGTACGGACGCCAAAGGATTGCATCATTTGGTTTACGAGGTCGTGGATAATTCTATTGATGAGGCGATGGCTGGTTTTGCTGATATGATTTATGTCTATATCAACAAGGACGGTTCCTGTACTGTCAAAG
>JBAZDV010000124.1:0-4237 GCA_041654195.1 Candidatus Methanomethylophilaceae archaeon
ACGCGTCCAAGTAAGGAGTTCGGCTTTTATTTCTTTTGGCATGGGTTATAAAGATTATTTATTGTTCCTTTCGTATCTCGCATTATGCTCTTGCATCCTGGTCCGCTCTCCGTCGCTTATCATCGGCCGCCATATTGACGGCTCGATAATGTTCTTCTTTTCATCGATTCGTTTCACATACTCTACTGACCTTTGATAAAATCTTTCCTGCGATTCCGTCATATCTGTCCTATCTTTGAATTTAGTTATTACCTCAACATTGTATTGATATATTTTCCGTTCTATTTCATTCATCGCAGTTTATTATCGAGTTAGGAGCTTGCAACCGCTGCAATTCACATGTCCTTGCCTCCGCTATCGCTTCATATTTCGGATCAGGTAGATATTCGATGTTCTCCGGATATTCTATCGTGATGCGCTGTCCATCCCGAGTGAAAGTCCTGCCATCTTTGTTTACGATATAATCTTTATAAAATCCAACTAAAGGGATGTTCGCAATCTCAGCAATAGAGCTTGTGTTTATCTTGCTTCCATCACTGAGCGCCATTAGTTCGTTTGTACCGTAATGCTGCGCCACTATCTCCGCTTCCTCCTCCGGCACAATGTGTTCGGATCCCCCCATGATTCTTATAATCTGCATATATTTTTAATAAGCTTTTGTATATCCTGTTTTTTTCTCTCGTCCCGCCGGCTTGCTGAAACTATTTATCTTCCCGAACCACGTCGCCAACCGCTTCTGCACCTCGAACGTCTTCTGCATCTGCCATCGCTGTTTGCTACCCGATCCATTCAACTCGGTCCAGTAAGCCACAAACTTCTTAATCTCTTGCCTTGCTACTTGTTCGCTTCCACCTTTCTGTATCAACTTAGAAATAAACTCTTCTTGCTTTTCAGAATTATTCAAAAACTCATTTGCAACCTGTGCGGGCGAGTAAGCGCGTAGCGCGTCTCTCTCTCTCTTCTTTTCATTCTTTTCATTATTATCATTCTTATCATTCTTTGTATATGTACCGTCTGCTGTCCGTCTGCTGTCCGTCTGCTGTCCGTCTGCTGTCCGTTTTGCTGTATCATCGCCCTGCCATTTATCATATTTTACTATGGTAATAAGCGTAGTTAAGAACTTTATTTGCTGTCCGTTTTGCTGTATCGTTTTAAGGATAATATCATTTTGGTTTTCCAATTCACTTAAATATCTTTTTACCTTTCCTCTTGACCAATGCCACCTTTTTGTTAGTGTTTGCTGTGAATAAGCCAACTGCCCTCTTTCTACTTCTATTTTTATTCCTCGAACTCTAAAAAATCCTTTTGTATGCTGAGCCAGTCCAAATAAATCGACCCAAGCCTGCCCCCTTGTGAATGGTTCGGAAAGCCACCTGTCGGAATTTAACAAATCTCTGTTTACCAAGAAATAATTAGATTGAGGCTTATTCATCTTCACCTCCATCTCTAAAGGTAGGAATTACAACACAGTCCTCATATAACAACTCCCCTGTTTTGGTTATTAAAAATGGTTCGCCAAAAGATTTTCTTATCTTTTCTACCTTATCTCTCATTTTTTCATTGTTATACCAGATAGAATTGTCCTTAGGATTATAAGGCATTCCATTTTCATAATCATATTTTTCCGCCATCCCTTTCTCCCTCCATTTAATACAAAGTTTAATAAAAAACACAGGCATATCGCCATCATCCAATTTTACTGCTAAGCTCGTTGGATGACGGCAATATATCTGTGTTCGAGCTTAGCATTTGATATAATTATATTCCCTTATTTTTCTTTTGTCAATAAATTTCTCATCTTTTCAGCCTCCCCAATATGGCTACACTTCCCCGAAAAGGAGAATCGAACGCAATCACAAGCCCAGTGAGAAGAGAAGAAAAGCTCGACCTTATGCTTCTCTCCCTTCTTACTTTTTGATGGGATCATGAATGTTTCGCGTTGGATTGCTTTCATTTTTACTTGAAAATCTCAGGTAAATCTTCGAGAGTTATAGGGTCTTCTTCGACCGGTGCTTTCTTCCCGTCCTCTACCACCTTCATGCCCGCAAGAGCCGCTGCGTCCTCTTCTCCGTTCTTCTCTACCGCCGGTTCGGCATATACATCAATAATCTCCTTACCAAGCTCTATCGTCCAAATATAGACGTTCTGCGCCACTTCCTCGGCCGAGATGTTCATCAGTTGACCGACCTCAGGATCTGCCTTCGCGAAAGCCTTCCAAAACGCGTCATCAAGGAAACTAGTGAAGATTTTATCTTCTCTGTCTTGGTCTAAAAACTCATAGACATTCTGAGAATACATCTTGCCTGTGTTCTTAGATTCTCTTTCTTCCTGACTCACCTTTACGAGATACAATGAGATGACCCCACCCGTAAAATGTTCCGCCCTTAGATACTTGCCCACTTGTGCCTTGCGGTCTTCGTCGTTGATTGCTTTCATTTGTTTATAATAAATTATTTAACTTCCAATGATTCGTCTAATTCCTTTTCGAACTTCTTTTCATTCTCCGTCATTTTCTTTTTCCCGCTATTCTTCTTCGCGTCCAACTCTTTTAGAACTTTATCGGGGTCGAACGCCTTAGTATCTTCTTTTTTAGATTCGATTATTTCCTCCTTCTCTTCGACCTTTGCTTCTTCTCTCTTCTCTATCGCAAATGCGTTCTTCTTAATCCACTTCCCAGCTTCATCAATCGTCAACTCGTTCCACTTCAACTTTGTTGCTTCTTCCCACTTCTCTTGAGTCATTCCCAAAGTGATAAGTTGTTCCTTGAATGTCGCTGTCTGGTCTTCCCCTGGATGTTCACTCGCTCCGCCATTCAACCATTCCATCAATTCCTTGCCGGTCTTTGCACTCGGCACAAACGGATTCATCCCGAAAAGTGACGTTCTATCTTTCGGCGCGGTGGCCAAGTGGCTGCCGATTTCAAGGTCGAAACAGATTGTAAATTCGTAGTCCATTCCCTCGCGCTGTATCGGTGCCATTCCTTTTTTGACCGGCACCATCTTTCCGCGATCGTTCTCTTCAAGCACTATCTCAACTTTGCTTCTCATCGTGACAATCAAGTGACTCTTACATTGCAACATCGTCTCAATAAGGAGGTTGTGAATAGGTGTTACTTCCCCCCAAGCCGTATAACTGTTCTTGGTCACCTTGCTTATCTTACCCTGTCTCTCCAAGAGACCACCACTGCCCGCCCAAGCGTGGGAAAGGCTATCAATAATTATAACGTCATAGCCAGCTTCTTCCGCGGCGTGGATTGCTTCAATATATTTCGATACCTCGAAAGGTGCCTCAAGAGTCAAAACGTCAAATTCCGGTATTCCTTTTTTTCCTGCTTCCATCTGCGCCGATCCGTTCTCCGTATCAATGACTGCGATACTGCCTCCCAGCCCTTTAGCGATAAGGAGCGCGCTGTGTGTCTTGCCTCCGCCTGACGGAGCGCATAATGCGATTCTGGCTTTGGCCTTTTTACGTTCCGCCTTACGGAACACAATTTCATTTGTCATGTTTTTTTGCTTATACCGTATGAGGAGATGTATCACAAGGAAAAGTGATAACCTCGATAGATACACTCCCTCACACGGCCACTTTATAAAATCACTTTTTAGAGAGGTTGATTTCCTGTCTCAACACAGAACTTTATCCTCTGTTCCATTCTTTCGTTTTCTGCGAGAACACTCGTTAGCTCTTCTCTTAAACTTGATTCCAGTTGCTCATACAAATACGCAAGGTCATCTCTATTACTCTGCAGTTCATGTTCTAGTTCCTTCAATTTCTCTTTTTTATCCAAAATGTCTCGCTCAATTATTACTCTCAACATATTGTTTTTTTAATTGATTACCTCAAACACCTCGCCCGTATACCTCTCAAACGGTCTTCATCAAGGTCTTTCGCGGCCTCGAAGTTCACGTCTTCTTCTTCAAGACTCGGATCGTAGTCGTCATTCTCGTTGCACTCGTCATTCTCGTTGTCCCACATAATTACTCCTTTCTATTTTTTTAATTAATTATTTCTACCTCTAAATGCTGAATCCCGAACTCAATCGCTTGGTCGTGCGCCCTCTGCCCATAGCCCATGAAGCGGTCAATCCTGTTGTTGTAGCGTTTAGAAATCCTATCCTCCACTGTGTAAACCTTCCCATCAATCCTCAGCTTTGTGCCGAACGGGTAAAGGTTAGTCGCTACCATTCCGACTTCCGCAATCTTCCCCGAAGCTGTGAGGCAACCGCCTTTCGTGGGAT
>JBAZDV010000125.1:0-4203 GCA_041654195.1 Candidatus Methanomethylophilaceae archaeon
GGAGACGATAAATCTGTTGTAGCGACAGACTTCGATGCGCTATATCAGGCAGAGATGAAAAAAGCGAACGAATAAGAAAAACTAAAATAAGGAAACTTATCATGGGAGAAAAAGCACCTTCTTCGGTAGTGTTCAGCCCGGCTGCAGAATATGAAGTCAAGAAATCGAACACCATCGTACAGTGGACAAGCCTTGCGGCAAAAGTCGCGGCAAAGATCGAAAGCCAGCTGGTTATCGCAAATCAGTCAATCCTGAGAAGGGATCTGGACAGCGAGTATCAGCAGAAATCCGATACGATCAGAATTAAAGTGCCGAATAAAACTACATTCGCGCTGCATTCCGATTCAGGAAACGCTGCTTCCGCTTATACGGAACAGTACAGAGACATCAAACTTGACGGCTTCTTCACCGGAGACCATGAGTTTACGAACCTCGAACTCAACCTCGCGCTGTCAAAAAACCAGTCGGAAGTAATTGACAGCCTTTCAACGGGTGCGGTCGAGAAACTGGAAACTTATTGCATGGAAGAACTTACTCTTGCGGCAAGAGGTTACGCAGGGACCTTCGGAACTGAAATATCAGCTCTTACGGACCTGACAGCGGTCAGGAAAGTAATGAATGATTTCAAGATGATCCCGAAATCAGACAGAAACCTGATCATTGACGGCGCGGCTGCTCAGATTCTTTTAAACCTCGATCAGTGGAAAAACTACTCGATCATCGGCGACACAGCAGCACTGAAAGAAGCCAGCCTCGGAAGAAGGTTCGGCATGGACATCTGGGAAAGCGATTATGTTCAGACAAAAACCGCTACCGGAACATTCGAGGCGAAAAACAAGACCACTACCGGAACTGTTGTAGTTGCCAGCAATGGCGTTATGACTTCTTCCAGGTTCGCAGGTCTTCCGTATTCAGCTGTTGAGTTCAAAGCAGCATCCGACACTGCGCATGCCGATATCAGCATCGGCGCTCAGGGATTCATTACTGACACCGCAGGGGTCGTTCATAAATTCGTCGTTCTGGAAGCCGCAACTTCTACAACTTCCGGATCTGACGAGATAGTTTCTACAAAAATATATCCGGCTCTTGCGACTGCATGTACTGCCGGCGCGGTTACTTTCGTTGAGAAGAACAAAGCGAAAGCATCGAAAAACCTGCTCATCCAGAAAGATTCAGCGGTTCTTGTTGCAAGACCGTTAATGCCTTTCGAGGATCTGTTTTCAATGACTTTCAATGTGAATGGGCTTCCTATGAGGCTGTACAAATTCACAAACGGCTCGACAAAGAAAACCACTATAACGATGGATTTCCTCGTTAAATGTCAGGTTCTGAGACCGGAAGGAATCGCATCACTTTTCGGAGCCGGCGCGTAACCGTAATTGATATAAGGAGCGGGTGGAGTGATCTGCCCGCTATAATATAATGAATAACTCTACTATAATTTCGGAAATATCGGCAAGATTAACGGCATTTCTTACGACAAAGCAATCTGATTTCAGTTCTGATATTATACTTTTCAATACTGATTTCAATTACGCGCCGAAAGATCAGCCGGGAAACTCTCCTGTAGTTGAGATTATTCGTACTTATATCGTCACAGTAAAGGCTTATGTTGATATTGACGATGAAATCGATGCAGTATTTGATTATTACTTTTCGCGGTCGAAAATGTCCCTGTCAAGCGAATATGTATGGCCGACAATCACGGCTCATTCAAGCGCAAAAGAAGATGAAAGCACCTATGTTCACAGGTTTCAAATGAGAGTACAATACTTCAAAACTATCGAAAGGGTGGTGTAATGGCTGTAACAATAGCAACAATGCGGCTCTATAATGTACCGACGGGAATAAGTGATGCTAAAGTCACTGAACATATCACAAAGGCAACGGCGGAGCGCACTCAACGCATGGGATCGGCTACATATACCGGAACTCTTACCGATCAGTATGATGAAATCCTTATTCATTTGACATGGAAACGATTGTATCGCTTTGAAAACATTTTCTTTGTACAGGGAATACCGACCACAGCAACGGATGTAAAAGAGAATATGCGTCTTTTTTCTCCTGAAGAAGTAAGGATCAAAATAGATGAAGAAGAAAAAGAAGCGGCTGCATTAATTAAACTTTTACTTGATACGATCGCAGATGCAGACGATGAAGAAGATGTTGATGACGATGCCGTTATGACATTCGGCGGGATCACAATGTTAGCCGTAGGCGGAAATGAGGATTATAAACAAGAGCAGAGGTCAAGATAATGGGCGGACAAAGAAAACCAGCTGAAGACATAGTAAAACGCGCGTCCGCTGCAGCCGGAATAATGTCTGAGTTTGTGGAAATAAGCAAATCAGATTACACGCTTTCAGAGCAGTACAACGCTTCTTTGACCAGAATATCAGGCGAAATATATAATAAGCCGTTTGATCAGCTGCAGTTTGAAATGATGATCAGGGAAAACCTGTACGCTTCGCAATGCGTTACGACAAAGATAGAGGCTACGGTTGGAAAGGGATTTGTTGAAGATGGTATTCCTGAAAACATTCTTAAGCTGCTAAAAAAGCTATTCCCGAAAGCTACTCTTGACAGGCTGTGTTACGACCTGTACATCAACGGCGAGTTCTACTCCGAATTTGTAATTAAAGGCAATCAGCTCGTCAAAACTCATCATCTGCCGGCATGTACAATGACCGCCGCAACAGACAAAGTAAATTATTATCAATATTACGGAATTGCAGATAAACAAAAGAAAATGCCTGCGTTTGATATGGAAGCCTATCTGAACAAGAAGCTACCCGCGGGCTCGTATGTATTTCACAGTATCAATTATTTCGGTAATTCAGTTTATGGAATTCCGTCATGGATCGGCGCTTATGACATCTTAAAGATCATGGATAACGCTGAAAAAGATATCCTGGCGTATTATGATAATGATGCGATTGCTAAGACTGTAATGATGCTTTATAATATCGGCAACCCTGATAAACAGATCAATAAGGACCTTAAAAGCTTTCTTGAGAAGAATTTTCAGGGAGTTACTAACCGTCATAAACTGTGGATCTTGTCCGGCTTACCTCGTAAGAACGAAGGTCAGATAGATTTTCACGAACTCAATAAAAATATTGTCGATGCGAATTATCTCGCAATGGCAAAAGAAAACAAAGTTGATACCTGCGTCGCATTTGGCGTCCCGATCGAGCTTCTCGGAGTATCAAGCGCGGGCAAACTGGGCAATACTCAAGAGATTAGGAATATAACTATTTTTTTCAACGATAATAAGATACTTCCGGAGCAGCAAAGATTTATTGACATGATCCAGCCTTTCTTCCCGGACAATGAAATCAAGTTGAAGCAGATGAATATTCCTGAAGTCAGTGAGTACGAACAGCCGCTCGTAATGCAGCAGAAATCACAGGATAAAATGGTTGAGCAGTTTCAAAGCTTTATGATGATGCTCGCGAAATATGTAGTGGAAAACGAAGAAAAATAACATAGGAGTAATTATGTCAGCACCAAAAAGAGGAACCGACGAATTTAAGGAAGTGTGGATCTGTGACGATCTCGATATCACGCTTGACGCAAATTCGTACATGGGGCCGGAAACCGATCCGTCATCCGTACTCGGCCAGCTGAAAGCGGCAAGAGACGCGGGAGAGGCTCTGCTTCTTGACTGCGACGACGGCGATACGCCTTTAATGGCAGGCGCTTTCTTCAAGCAGGAAGGCAACGGAGACCCTGCAAACAACGGAAAACAGAGGGCAAAAGTAACATTTGAGGCGAAAATTGACGGACTGCAGGAAAGGGCAGATCAGGCAGTTATTGCCGAAGTTATCGCGCTTGACGGTCAGAGAAAAGACTGTTATGCAGTTGACAGGAAGCTGGGAATAGTTGAAAAAGCACTCGATCAGACCCTGCTTATCACCCAGGACGGAACGAACAATCAGACGCATATCAAGACAATATCGGGTCAGGCAGTTGGCGACATGGTTAATGTCTATGACAGAAAGCCGATCTATCTGGTATCTCCGACCACTGCAACACTGGTGTTTGTGGATCCGGATGGCGGCGAATCGATTGCGGCCGGAACTACAACCACTATCGAGTGGACAGGGAACTTTGCGGATCCTGTCAAGATCGAGCTGTACAAAGCGGGCGTCCTTGACAGCGTGATCAATAAAGGCGTAGTCGGCACTCAGAACAGTT
>JBAZDV010000126.1:0-4182 GCA_041654195.1 Candidatus Methanomethylophilaceae archaeon
TTCATGGGAGATATGATCCAAGATCTGAAAAAAGAAGTGGAGAAACGTTTCCAAAGTGTAAGGATACATTCACCCGATGCATCACGTCCAACTTCATCAGAGGTGTACATCATCGCAAAGGGATTCTATGCTGACAAGACCATTAAACTAAGAGCAATGGAACACGAAGATAAAATAAAGGAATTCACCGTCAAAGGTGACCTGGTATGAGTCCGGGAAAGATAATCTGCATCGGATGGAACTATAAACCGCACGTTGTCGAGTTAAAAGCAGCATTACCAAAGGAACCAATGGTCTTTCTGAAACCGTCAAGTTGCATTATTGGCAATGGTGATGAAATCTTTATTCCTGAAGGAATCACCAATGTGCAGCATGAGGTAGAATTGGCACTTATTTTTGGCAAGACGGGAAAGAACATTCCTGAAAATAGTGCTCTGTCGTACGTTTCAGAGGTTGCGGTGTTCAATGATGTTACTGCAAGGGACATGCAGACCAATGATAGAAAGGCAGGAAATTCGTGGGATCTGTCCAAAGGGATGGATACTTTTGGTCCGATATCCAAACCAACATCAATAAATGGATTGGATCTGGCCAATCTACACCTGGAACTCATTGTGAACGGTGAAGTGAGGCAGAGCGGTAACACATCACAGATGATCTTTACGCTTCCTCAGCTTATCTCCTATGTGTCAAAATACATGACGATTGAGAAAGGAGACATTATGGCTACTGGAACACCAGATGGAATAAGTGAGATATGTCGTGGTGACGTTGTGACTGCTAAGATTGATGGTATCGGCAGTGTAACGAACAAAGTGGTTTAATCCCAGAATCTTTTATTCTTTGCATACAATACTTCTGCAGCCAGGATATCTTTGAGAAAATCATCTTCGTCATTGTGCATGCTCCTCAAGATCCTGGATGCTGCATCAGGACCAATACCTCTTCCAGCAAGTGTCATACAAGCTTTTTGTCCGTTTTCGTTGACAAGATTCGCAATTCTGAGCAGACGCTGTGTATCTTTCTTCTCAGTATCGTCAAGTTCCTTTTTGGCAAAGATTTTGATCTTATCTCTATCATATTCTTTGAGGATGGCGATCATGTTTCCGCCGCATTTGGAGCAAATAAAACGTTTAGGTGCATCTGCAACTCTTATTCTCCACTGAGATTGACATTTTATGCAAGATGCGAATAAGATCTCGTCTTCCAATCTTTTTTTAAGTGCCATTAAGATTGAATGGTCTGCCCGAAGCGGTTGCATAAGTTCTTTAGAACGGGTAATGCCTTCCATTCCGATTGGTGATATGCGTGATATTTTGAGTTTGATCGAACCGTCAGCGATTGCAGAGATAACTTTCTCTGTATTTTCAATGTCAAGGTCTTCCCAAAGGACCTTGTTCACTGCTTCTCTGTATGCTGGTGTATTCTGATGCAGATCGAATAATCTACCGAAATTGATAAAACGATGATCTGCTTCTTTTTCGATTATGCCGAATTTCTTTGCGACATAAACAAATCTCCATTTCAGATATGTTGAATTAAGGATCGTCAATCTAGCAAGTCCTTCGATTGTGCCGGGTCTGATGGACTTGAAAGTATTGACCAATGTCTCTTTATCAATATTCCTGGGTAATTCAAGGATGATACGATAGGGATCTGTAGATATCCCGACGCTTTCTCCGAGACGTGCTGTCAGCAGTGCACTGTAGATTTTACTGATGGTCTCATTCACACGCGTTCCAAAACATGCATTTATTATAGCGAGACGATCGCCAATCTCAATTGTGACGAGTTTGTCATTAGGAATTGCAAAGTTTCCTTGCCCCTCTACGAATTTCCTGATGCAGGCCTTCGCATTCTCATCCCCCGGATATTTATCGAGGTCAAGGGTGCGCCTCATCTCACCAACCTCCATTGCAACTTCGAATGGAACTGGAATATCGGATCCGACCCAGGACGGAACAGAACCAACATCCTTTGTTTCTTCTACTAGTAGTTCGTCCTCGCGCATCTCGACGATGCGCCATGTTCTTCCTTTTGCAATAAACAAAGCATATGGTTCTGCAAACGATGCAACAAAACTTTCATCCAGTGTTCCTACTATGGCCCTGGTGCTGATGTTTCTGATGAGATATGTTCTCTCATCCGGGATCATCGAGATGTTGTTGTAGAAGTAGTTCATTCCTTTTTTTGATCTTCTGAATCCGTCTTCGTCTTCGAAGACCATTTTAATGGATTTCAGCTGTTCAAGTGTTTCATCCATATCCTTTCTTTTTAGATCACGGAAGATGTGTGATCTTCTGAACACAGAATATGCGGTCTCACGGTCGATTTTTCCGCTCATGGTCATAGCGATCAATTGATTGGCAACGACGGTCAGCGGGCAGGGTCTCCCGATTTTATTCTCTATTTCCTTTGCATCGCTCTTTCTTGCGATGATCAAAGATTCTGATACTTCATCAGGAGATGTAGCAATGATCTTTGCTTGGATTTTTTCACCGATGCGATGACCAGCGCGTCCAGCACGTTGGATCATTCTAGCGACCTGTCTTGGTGAATTATACTGGATGACGAGGTCTGTGGTACCTACGTCGATACCCAATTCAAGAGATGATGTACAAACGAGGGCTTTCGTCTCTCCTTTCTTGAAACTGTCTTCCATGTCCATTCTATTTTCTTTGGACAATGAACCATGATGAACATCAATGGAGATGTTTTCATCCCAAATGTGGTATCTTGCAGCGATCCATTCTGCGGTTTCTCTCGTGTTGACGAAGAACAGCGTTGAATTGCTGTTTTCGATCAGTGTTCGGGCTCTTTGCATGACGGCGAGGATATACGGTTCACATTGGAGCTTGTCCAAAAGTACCGAATCCTCAGAAGGTGCAGGACATTCCACTTCAATATCAAAATCTCTGAAGGTATCGTGTTCACAAACGGTGATATTCCTTTTTACGCCAGAAAGGAAGTTTGCGACCTCATTCACATTTCCCACCGTTGCGGATAGTCCTATCCTTTGGTATTCTCCGGCTAGATTGGAAAGTCTTTCCATCGCAACACTGAGCTGAGCGCCTCTTTCCACAGTGGCCAATTCATGTATCTCATCGACAACAAACCATTCTACGTTTTTGAGATGCTGGACAAGTCTTTTGCCGGTAAACATCACTTGTAAGGTCTCTGGTGTTGTTATTAGAATTTCCGAAGGATGGAGAGATTGTCTGTTACGTTCTGCAGCTGATGTATCTCCGTGTCTCACACTGACAGAGATGCCTAAGGATCTACCAAAATCTTCCATTCTTTTCAACATATCTCTGTTCAGTGCTCTGAGCGGTGTGACGTAGATGCAGCGAATGCCTTTTTTTCCCTTAGATCTGAAGATTGCATCAAAGATAGGGAGCATTGCAGCTTCTGTTTTACCGAGGCCAGTAGGTGCTACGAGAAGTACATTTTTGCCAGCCGTGATTTTAGGAATGGCATCTATCTGTGGTTCTGTAGGTCTATCGATACCTCTGGCCCTAAGTAATGTTACAATCTCGGGAGATAAGGCATCGAATGACATATAAATTGAAAACAATCGGGCAGGGCCCGATTAAAGGGGAAGATGAGCGAACTCACTTCTTCCTTTTGGCTCTTTTTTTCTTCATTGCACGAGCGTTTTCTTTGACCGCCGCATGAATGGTAAGAGCCTGATCCTGACCGTCAGTGATGTCACTCTCTTTGAATCTGAGGACTATCCACCCGTCTTCTTGGAGCTTTGCATCTTCTTGGATCTTTGTGTCATTGGTAGTTACATAGACAGCGACCTTTTGCTTGACGAAAGCTACTGGGATTTTGTACATTCCGTAATCCTTTCTGCATCTGAGCCCTTTGTTCCATGCAGCCCTTCTGACGATCCCTTCTGGGTCGAGTTCAAAACTCATTGGTTCAAAAGCTTCTTCTTCGGCAGCAGCTATTGCAGTGGCGACTGCTGCACCAGCGATAGTTTTCTTTTCTTCTGGTGCTGCGATTGCCTCTTTCTGTTCCGCTACTCTAAGTTCCGGTGTTTTTGCTGGAGCCGAAACAGCTTTTGCAACAGGCTTTGCTGTGCTAGGCATGGTCGGTGGAACCATTTTTGCCACAGATGTTGTTGCATCTGTCGGAGCTATGGGTGCGGTCACCTGAAGTAAGATTTCAGATATATCC
>JBAZDV010000127.1:0-4144 GCA_041654195.1 Candidatus Methanomethylophilaceae archaeon
TAGAAAGAGACCAGGGATGTATATTGGAAGTACGGACGCCAAAGGATTGCATCATTTGGTTTACGAGGTCGTGGATAATTCTATTGATGAGGCGATGGCTGGTTTTGCTGATATGATTTATGTCTACATCAACAAGGACGGTTCCTGTACTGTCAAAGACGATGGGCGTGGAATTCCGACAGGACTACAGCACGCTAAAGGAAAGTCTGCTTTAGAATTGGCATTGACCGAACTGCACGCCGGGGGAAAGTTCGATAAGAACAGCTACAAGGTATCTGGAGGTCTGCACGGTGTCGGTGTTTCTGTTGTCAACGGTCTTTCAAAGAAAATGGAAGCGATCATCGAAAGGGAAGGCAAGATCTGGCGTCAAAGTTATCATATGGGCATTCCAGACGGGCCTGTCGAAATCATCGGCGATACTGACAAGACCGGTACTACAATAACCTTCTATCCCGACGATTCGATATTTGAGACCATAGAGTTTGATTATTCAATACTTCAGGGTAGGTTCCGTAATCAGGCGTTCTTGAACAAAGAGGTCACGATAAGGTTTGAGGATAAGAGGATAGATAAGACCGAGACGTTCCATTATGATGGTGGTGTTTCGGAGTTCGTCACCTATCTGAACACAACGAAAACACCGCTCCATCCAATTCCAATTCACCTGTTCGGTCAGAGCAATGATATTGATGTCGAGGTTGCTCTTCAATGGACTGACGGATACAACGAAAATACAATTTCTTTCGTTAATACTATCAGTACACCAGAAGGTGGAACGCATCTTGCTGGTTTCAAGACGGCATTGACCAAAACGATTAACGATTATGCCAAGTCGACCAATATTACCAAAGGTATTGTGCTAGGAGGAGATGACGTCCGTGAAGGACTGACCGCAGTTCTAAGTATCAAAATCCCAGAACCGCAGTTTGAGGGGCAGACCAAGACCAAATTAGGAAACAGCATCGCACAGACCGCAGTGCAGAGTCTTATGAATGAAAAATTGGCCGAATATTTCCTAGAGAATCCCAGGGTCGCCGAGATTGTCATCAAGAAGTGTTTTTCGTCATATATCATCAGAGAAGCGGCACGCAACGCAAGAGAGACCGCAAGAAGAAAAAGTGTCTTCGAATCCAATTCTCTTCCTGGAAAATTAGCAGATTGTACAGAACGCAATCCGGCGAAATCCGAACTTTATATTGTGGAGGGGGAATCTGCAGGCGGAAGTGCTAAACAAGGACGCGATAGGATGTTTCAAGCGATCCTTCCTCTCAGGGGAAAGATCCTGAATGTAGAGAAGGTCAGTCCCGATAAGATTCTACAAAGCGAGGAGATCAAAAATCTTGTCCTTGCAATAGGTGGCGGTATCGGACCTGAGTTCGATCCTATCAAAGCGAGATATCACAGCGTCATAATCATGACCGATGCGGATGTCGACGGTGCGCATATTGCTACGTTGATACTGACCTTGTTCTACAGACAGATGAGACCACTCATCGATAATGGATTTGTGTATCTGGCAATGCCGCCATTGTATAGGATAGCCAAGGGAAAGAAAGAGATCTATGCCTACAACGATGCTGAGATGAACGCTGCCATTGAAGAATTAGGACAGGGCACGAATATCAGCAGATACAAAGGTCTTGGAGAGATGAACCCTCATCAACTATGGGAGACAACGATGGATCCTGCGAGAAGGATCATGAAAAAGATAACAATTGAGGACGCACAGATTGCAGACCAATTGTTCTCCACGCTAATGGGAGATGCCGTGGAACCGAGAAGGGAGTATATCATCGAACACTCTCATGAAGTAATAAACCTGGATGTTTGATACTATGGTCGAAGAAGAAAACATTGATAATATACCAATTTCCGAGCCAAAGGTCATCTTACAGCCAATAGAGAAAGAGATGTCTCGTTCTTACATAGATTATGCGATGAGTGTTATCGTCGGGCGTGCATTACCTGATGTAAGAGATGGTTTGAAGCCAGTTCACAGGAAGATCCTATTTGCAATGTACGACATGGGTCTTCCGTACAACAGACCGCATAAGAAATCTGCAAGGATAGTGGGAGAGGTCCTTGGTAAGTACCATCCTCACGGTGATTCGGCAGCATATGATTCTATGGTGAGGATGGCGCAGACCTTCTCGCTCAGATATCCGTTGGTCGACGGTCAGGGAAATTTCGGTTCGGTCGATGGGGATCCACCGGCAGCTATGCGTTATACAGAGGCTCGTCTTTCCAAAATCTCGAACGATCTGCTTGCAGATCTGGACAAGAATACCGTGGATTTCATGGACAATTTCGATGGTTCCCTGAAAGAACCGACAGTATTGCCTTCAAAGTTTCCGAACCTGTTGGTAAATGGGTCGTCAGGTATCGCGGTCGGTATGGCCACGAATATGCCGCCGCACAATTTCAGCGAAGTGGTAGATGCCATTGTTTACACTCTTGACAATCCAGATGCGGACACAGCGGAATTGATGCAGTTCGTAAAAGGACCAGACTTTCCTACAGGTGGTACGATATATGGCCTTTCGGGCATAGTTTCCGCATACAATACTGGACGTGGAAAGATCAAGGTTCGGGCTAATACACATCTTGAAGAGAAAGCGAACGGAAAATCGATTATTATCGTTGATGAGATCCCGTATCAGGTCAATAAGGCGAGACTTATTGAGCAGATAGCCGAACTTGTTAAGAACAAAGAACTCGAGGGCATAACAGATCTGCGTGATGAGTCGGATAGGAACGGTATGCGTATCGTTATCGAGGTTCACAAAGATGCTATTGAATCTGTTGTTCTGGAGAATCTGTTCAAACACACAGCGATGGAACAGACCTTCGGAATAATCAATCTTGCATTGGTTGACAACAAACCACGTATGCTCACGCTTAAGGAATTGATAGTTCAGTATATCAGGCACAGAAAACAGGTAGTGGTCCGTAGGACACAGTACGAGCTGGACGTTGCGGCGAAGAGACATCACATCTTAGAAGGTCTCATGTCCGCATTCAATAGGCTAGACGAGACAATTGTGCTCATACGTGCATCGAAAAACGGCGAGGAAGCATCAATAGGATTGCAGGATTTGCTTACCATCGATGAGGATCAGGCCAAAGCGATCTTGGACATGAGGTTGCAGAAATTAACTGGCCTCGAGATCAATACTTTAAAAACAGAGTATGATGAGCTCATTGAATCAATGAAGGATCTGAAAGATATTTTAGCCAATGACTATAGGATACTGGCCATAATAAAGAAAGAACTAATCGAAATGAAAGAGGTACATGGTGACGAACGTAAGACGATCATCAATTCCAATGCAATAGACATGGATGAGGAAGACCTTATTCCCAGAGAGAACGTGGTCATTACAATCACTGCGGACAATTATATCAAGCGCATTCCGCTAAGAACATATAAACAGCAGGGACGCGGGGGGGTCGGTCTCATCGGTATGCAAACGAAAGAGGAGGATAATGTGGTCAACATGTTCGTCACCTCCACGCACGACTACATAATGTTCATAACGAATCATGGGCGTCTGCACTGGCTGAAAGGTTACAAGATCCCAGAGGGCAGCAGACAATCTAAAGGCAAACCGATCATAAATATGATCTCTGATTTGGAAGATAACGAGAGGGTCGTCAATACAATATGTGTTCACGAATTCTCTGATGATCAGTATCTTGCATTCTGTACGAAAAAAGGTCTGCTCAAAAAGACTCGCCTTAGTGCTTATGGAAATGTAAGGAACAAAGGAATAAAGGCCATCAAATTAGATGTCGACGATGAACTAATCGAAACAGAGATAACGAATGGAAAAGATCAGATCATCATCGCTACCAGTGATGGTCAGGCTATAAGGTTTGATGAGGAAGAGGTCCGTCCGACAGGAAGAGATACGATGGGGGTTAAGGGAGCGACACTCAACGAGGGTGACGTAGTGGTTGCAATGACCGTCGTAAATTCAGGCGACATGCTTCTTACGGTATCTGAGAACGGATACGGTAAGATCTCTGTCGTGGACGATTATCGTAAGACACATCGTGGAAGCAAAGGTGTCATTACCATCAAGACGACAGAAAGGAACGGTAAGGTCATCGGTGTAAGAAAGGTGGCAGCTTCGGATGAACT
>JBAZDV010000128.1:0-4117 GCA_041654195.1 Candidatus Methanomethylophilaceae archaeon
GCCTCTTCCTCTCCCTCGATATGAGCTACTTGTTTCTCATTGAAAACGTAGGTTATTCCTGAGAAATACAGAACATCTTTTTCGGGAATGGTGAAATCCACTTCTACTTCATTGTCTTTTTCTGACATGCATACAACATCGGCATATATCAATATAAACCCCTGACCGCGCGGTGCGATAATGCTCAAAATCTGTTCCTAGTGAGTGGTCACAGGGGAAAAACCGATAAAATCCCGGGGATCTTCCTCCCCATTTCCCCCCGGATCGATCGTTTCAAAAACTGCGGGATCTCTTTATGTTATCAAATCGATATGCTCCTGTTTACAATCATGGTCACCATCGAAAGCAAAAAACAGCAGATCGGATTTCGGATCGGTCCCGGGTATTACCGCAAAATCAAGGAGCTGTGAAGAAGGCCGGGGTGAGCAAGGTTTTGTCCGCGGTCTAATCAAGCATGATCAGCAGATTCTGGATGAAATGAACGGGGACCTGGTTGGATACGTGCCCTCTCCAGATGTTTTTCATCAAACCGTTCTTATTTCTGAAGCGTAATTATTTGCTGTGTTTGTTTACTTTTTTGTGAGTATAATCTCGATTTTCAGATATTATTTGTTGGTTTTTCTCATCACAAATACATTTATATAGTGAGGGTGCGCATGATTATATTAGGTTACAAATTTATTAAAAAATTGAATTTAGTAAACCGTAATTCGGTAAGATAGTATGTTTGGTGAAAGGTTGAAACAGGCAAGGAAACTTGCCGGGCTGACCCAGGAGCAGCTCGGCGAGATGGTTTCGGTAGAGAAGATGACCATTTCCAAATATGAGGCCGGGAAGATCAGTCCGTCGTCCGGCATGCTGATTTCACTGAGCCGCGCTCTGGATGTCGATATCGATTATTTCTTCCGTGAGACTTCGGTTGTTTTGACATCGACGCCTCGGTTCAGGCTTGCGGATCCGAAGAAAAATCTGCCGAAGAAGGAGGAAAAACAGATCAAGGCACGGACTCAGGAGCTCCTGGAAAAGTATATGGAGATCATGGAGATTATGGATATTCCTGATGAGAAGGTGGATTATTCTGGTCTCAAATGGGATGTAAAGGATTTTCATGAGGATATTGAAGCCCTCGCTTTCGAGGTTCGTAAAAAGTGGAACCTCGGTCTGGATCCGATCGACAATCTGATGTCTACTGCGGAGGATAACGGGTTTAAGATCATGCTCGTGGATGGGCCGGATAATTTCGAAGCAGCGACCTTTCCAGAGGAAAGTGTAGGTCCGGTAATCGTGTTGAGTAAGACTGCGCCAAAGGAGCGTCAGCGGTTTTCTCTGGCACACGAACTCGGGCATTATTTTGTGAATCGCGGATGGTGTGATGCCGAGATGGCGGCAAACAGGTTTGCTGCTGCTTTGCTGGCTCCAAAGGAGATGCTGATGAAGGATACCGGGGATCACCGGACGGATTTCACGAAGGAGGAGCTGCTTTTGCTTCGGGAGAAGTACGGGATGAGTGTTTTCGCTCTTCTGGTCCGGATGGAGTCGCTCAAGATCATTGATGAGAAGACGAAGAAGAAACTCCAGAAGGCTGACAGGGAGAAGAGATGGAGTGTCCGTTCGAACGGTGGGGCGTATGTGTCGAAGGAGGAGCCGAAAAGGATGGAGCTTCTGGTTCGCCGGGCAGTTTCCGAGGGAATCATTTCGGCAAGTAAGGGGCGTGAGCTTCTTGGGGAAAAGATCTCCTTTACGAGTCTGTCCGGGGAGGCTGCATGAGTCTGTTCAATCAGGTTTTGCTTGATATGAACGCACTCACATACTTTTTGGAGCTTTCGCTCCAAGAGGAATTTTTCGGGAATGTGGGGGAGTCCTTTACGCTTGATTTGATTAAGGTGGCTGAAATGAAGCGTCCGTCATGGGATGAGATGTCCGGGTACGGTCTACAGACGATGGAGTTATCTGGCACGCAGATGTCGGATGCGATTTCCCTGATGACAAAACGAAAGGGTCTGAGTATCTGTGATGCGGGTATGCTGATTCTCTGCAGGGATACGGGCATCCCTCTTATTACGGAGGATAAGAAGATGATTTCGGAGATGGAGCGGGAGGGCTGGCAGCGTGTTTCGATTCCGGATGTTGTCGGTATGATGATGCAGGAGGGCATAATTTCTCACGAGAGGGCCTGCCGTATTTTTGATCAGCTTGATTCGAAATTGTTGAAGAAACGGTATAACCGCAATGAATATTTGGAAAAGTATTCTAAGAAGTCATCGGAGGATGTGGTTTTGGAGGAGAGTCCAACTTATGCAGAGTGTACGAGCGTTGTGTCCGAGGTTGAAGAGATCGTTGTTATGGTTCGTCCGGAGGAGAGACCGGAATATTCCGGGGTGTGAAATGGGAATGAATAAAGAGGACGGTACGTTTCGCAGGATAATTTGGTCCAAGTGGATGATCGGCGTGCTGATCCTTGTATTTGCAGTAGTTGGATTTTTCTTGGGGCTTGGAGCGAGCGGGATTGTCAATGCCGGAGGGTTTTGGGAGTGGGCAAATACATATTCCGGTGTTCTTTCGTTTTTTGCTTCGGTGATTTTAGTTGGCGTGACAATTAGCTATGTAATATTTACCCATTCTATGGCAAAGGCTTCTGAGAAATCATTAGAACAGGCTAAAGAACAAACGAAGTTGTTATCAAAGCAGATTCAATTGGATAAACTGCCGTGTATTGTTGCACATCCTTCATCATTGTATCACCATGAGCCGGAGTATGGACCTTATCTGGAAAAAGGAGGTTGGAAATTCGGAATTGATGTTTATTTACGGAACCATGGTAATTCACCGGCAACATCGATAATTACTGTGGGATATATTGAACTTCAATATGCAAATTTAGATGAAAAAGTTTTGAAAATGAATGGAGGCGGAGGTATGGTTACGTTCCTTTCACATTTAGCACCTCAGTCAACTCAACAGATACCTTATGACCGTGGGTCAGTATCTTTGTATTTTGATGAAAAAACATTGTCTCTTCTCATTAGCGATATGACTGAATGTAAACGTCAGCATCCTGAATACTCATTAATTCATCCCATGTCAGCATTTTATGGACCGGTGTTTGTTATCCAGGTTGTTTACAAAAACCTTCTTGGCGTTTGGTTTATGGGGGTCAGTAAGGTGAGGATCAAGTCGCTTGAAGGTTGTGCACCATCTTCCGCGGGGGTGACGAGATGTGAAACAATACCCCCCGACACCCCATCATCGATCATAAATGATTTGATATATAAAGTCAACTTTTCATCTGATGAATCGGCAGAAGCCGCTTATCGTCAGGTATCTGAAGATGATGTGAAAAAATTGTTATCAGATTATTCTGATATCCCTTCCATCCCTTCAAATTTGTTTGAGGATGAATAGATTGAGCATTTCTTTTTAAATAGGAGTTATGCTGTATGTTCTCAACCGAAAAAACTTACGTATGTATGAAGTGTACTTTGATTTCGTGTACCGGATGATTGTTGATACCTGAGGTAACAATCAGCCGCAAATCAGCGCGGTGGGCTTTCTCATGCGTCCACACCCAACCATACCTTTCCAGAGCTTGACTCTCCCCCGATTTTTACCTCCCAAATCCTCATCCTCACTCCTTGATCACCCCTTCCCAAATTGGCTTGAAACTAACACCGCGTAACTCCTATATAAAACTCCTATATAAATAAGGCAGCATTTAACATTGCATACATTAAAAAAAACATATTCCTATATATTCTCAGAGACCAGACAATTACAAAAATACATCTGTTTCCGGGAGGTATTTTATAATGTATACAGAAGAAAACCTGATATCTATATTGGAAGAGTTACTCAAACTTCCCATTGAGAATGAAATTTTTGAACTGAAAGAAGCAAAAATCGACTATGACTCCACCAAACTTGGAAACTATTTTTCAGCTCTTAGTAATGAAGCAAACCTTCTGAAAAAAGAATGTGCATGGCTTGTTTTTGGCATTGCAGACAACAGAACAATAACAGGCACTTCCTATAGACTCACAGAGAAAAAATTACAGTCTCTCAAAAAAGAAGTAGCTGATAAAACAAATAACCAGATAACATTCCAGGGAATATACCCAAT
>JBAZDV010000129.1:0-4065 GCA_041654195.1 Candidatus Methanomethylophilaceae archaeon
AATCAAATCAATACTAAACAAAAGCCGAGTAATATGCAACGAAAACGGCAGAGTCTTTCATATCATCTGCCGTTTGAAAAAGTATGTGATCAGTAAAATTCCCCGGGAGCGGTTTTTTCGATCGTCCTCTCCAGAAGCTTCGACAGATCTGATGCGTACTCCTCATCGGTCTGATCTGCTTTTCGCTCCAAAGTATCAATGACCTCCAGATAAAATGCCGAACCTCCGAATTGCTGCCAATCTTCCTGCAGCTTGACATGAATAGCATTTCCCGTATTCCGGGAAAACTCGAAGCGGTTCTGGTATGCGCGAATGTCCGGAACGGCCAGCATCATCCGCCGCCCGTTTTCTGAGCAGCAGACCGCAACAATCCCGCCGTCTTTTTTTCGCTGAAAAAAACCTTTAATCAACTCTTTTTTTCGATCCTTTTCCATCCTATAACCCTCTTTTTCATGCAATGATGATTAATCAGTTAAGTATACACGCTTCCGAATGGAGATCAAAGAGGCATTGTGCAACGGCTCTTCACCTATTTCCGTGAAAATTTAGCAAGGAAAGGGGCGAGGGTAGCTAAGTTGCAACTTTCCTACGGCCAGATAGATCATTATCCGGAATCCTTCGTATGTGCGAAAGCCTCTTGCCTTGCGTTTTGCGGCTTGAATCAAGCTGTTCATTCCTTCTGCAAATGCGTTGCTGATTCTATTAGCGAAGTATGCCAAAATCTCTTCTTCATTTCGTCTCAGACTTCGTGCCGCTGATTTCATCGGTTCGAGTCGGCTGTGCATCATCCAACCAGTCAATTTCTTCAGCACCTGCCTGGCTTCTTGCCGCGTATAGCAACGATAAAAATCATCGAGCAGTTGTACCATACGGTATGCCCTGCCGGTTTTCGGATACACCTTGCAAATCGCTGCATGCCGCGCCTTCTGTTGTTCTGTCATGCGGATCCCCGGAATCATCAGCAGTTTCTTTCCTGCCTGTCTACTTTTGGCGTAGGTTTTTCCCTGTTCTTCCTGTCGAACCCGATCCATCGCGTCCAAAACCAACTTCTTAACATGGAAGTGATCAAAGACCACTCTTGCTCTTGGAAAACAAAGATCAACGGCCGCTCGGTATGTTTTTGACATATCCATACTGATTTCCGCGACACTCTCGCAATTCCCGCCGCGCGATTCAAAATCCATCGAGAACCGCTCTACCGCATCGATTCCGCGGCCTTCTTCCACACCTATGACTCGACGCCTGGCAGGTTCTCCCACGATCGTGACATAGCTTTGCCCTCGCTTAAAGGACGTCTCATCCAAACTCAGTTGTCTTGTTTCGCTCAGATCGTCCTCGTTTACCGCCTTGTTTACCCAATACTCGACGATGTGCAGCAGGGCGTTTCTGCTGACACGAAGGGCTTGCCGTGCCTCATTGAGGGACATGTGTTCACATAACAGCATGGCATATCCCTCAAACGAGAGTGTAAATCTTGCATAAGGACGTCCCCATGGTGCTTCAACCACACGCACCCCGTGTTCTTCGCACTGTACTCGCGGCCTGCGACAATGAATATAACAAGGATACAGAACCACATCTGCATGTCGCCACATGCGTTCTTCATCCTCTTCGTCGTACCTCTTGCAAAGTTTTCCGCATGCAGGACACTCGTATTTTGATGTCTTTTTTCCTTCAATGTATACATGCACTGCTTTATCTCGTTCGTCAAACTCGGCTCTTTTTACGTGCCATGGATCCTTCAAATTGATTGACCGTTCAAACATTCCAGCAAAATTAATGATTTCTGGTTCCACTGCTATCACCTCGTTACCAGAATATCACTTTTACTGTGTTTCACGGAATTAGGTGAAGAGCCATTCACATGATGGCCTTCAAGTCTGCTGTTCAGGGGACTCATCCATCACGAGATTTCTATTTGCGTACCAGCGAATTCCTGCTAGCGCTGTCGCCAATATGCGCACTCCCGTTACAATCGTCAGTGTCAGAATCATTGCACTTCGATTCTCTCCAAAAATATTGTAAATATACACCCCCAAAAACGGCATAATCGAATTTGATAACAAAATGGCCGAACTGTAAATAGCAATTGACAATGTTTTGTTGCGATTTGGAATCATTTCCAGCAGGCACAGTAGCAAAGAAAACTGAAATGCACTAAAAGCGGAACTGCCAACACTCTGAAAAACATAATAGAATAGCAAGCCGGCTTCCCGAGGCAGTAGCAAAGCAATCACCATGGTCAGACAGCAAAACGCAAACCCTCCGGCCCCGATCATGAAGACAAATCTGACACCTTTCACAGACGCAATGCGGCTCCATACCCCAAGCATAATGAATTGAGTAATAGCACAGAGAACCGCTATCAGACTCATTTGCGCTTCGTTCAGATTCAGATAATGCAGCTGTGCTTGAAAATACAAAGACCAGTCCATTTCCCAGCCGCAGTACACTAACAACGCCACGCCCAGAAATCCCATGAACGGCTTGCTGTGAAGAAGTGAACTCACTGTACGCTTCAGGATTGCCATGCTGAATTTGTCAGACTTTTCCCGACCGCAACCGGGAATTTTTCTTAACAGCAGTACCTGTCCAATAGCAAGAGGAAACGCAAGAAAATAGTAAATCTGGTGCACGACAATTTTTCCTGAACCGGATGCAGCTGTTAGAATCAAACCAAAAAGAAGCGGGAAAATAATTCCAACGACTGTATTCATTTTCGTCCTGTGTGCATAGATCTCGTTTCGCAATGCTCGAGGTGCTACATCCGAGAAAAAAGACTGCCATGAAGATTGGTATAAAGACATGGGAAAATTCACCAATACCAGCATAATAATCAGCGGTAAGATGCGATCTGTCTTCAAAAAGGCCACCGCTCCGACCAGCACATACATAATGCCCAATCCAAGTGCGGCGGTAACCACCATATTCCGCTTATTCCTGAGCCTGTCCGTAATCACGGCAAACGGTATCAGACATATCATTCCGACAATCGGCGGGAGAGATGCGATCAGACCTAGATCAAAAGAGGTTGCTCCGAGGCGAGATGCATATAGATTGTTGTTATTATTGCACAGTGTAAAGATCAGCGTGAAAAGAACGCCTTCTGAAGCCAGAATTTTTGCCACTTGATGATTCGAGCCAAACAATCTTGTAAACGCACCATATGCCGGCCGAATAATCGAACGTACGGGAAAGCGCTTCACGCTCAATATTATTCACCTCAATTCCAGAACTGCATTCATTATCACCATCGCATCGAAAAGTTTCAATGCTTTTTTCGATATTCAACGAAATGGTAAACAGTTGCATAGTGTTGTTTTTCGCTATTTCAAATATGAGCACTCGCGACATTGAATTTGTCTATCTATATCGATACAATAAGCACACATGCAAATAAGGAGACGGAAAATGCACACGGTGTTGCTTACAGACGGAGAATTTACAGGACTAATCCATTGTCTCAGAGTTGGCTTTGGGAGCAATATCCGCATTGTCAGCCTTTCAGAAGACAAATATTTCGCCCATCAGAAATTTTCCGACGCCTACTATATTGTAACGGATTATCAGCATCCGCAATACATACCGGATCTGATTAAAATTATTCAAATGGAGCAGGTCGATATTGTGATTCCGGTCGCAACGTGCAGTATGGAATTGATTCTCACGTCAGAGAAAATTATTCGTGATCAGACGGGCGCAAATATTCTCTCTTCACCGCTTCCTGCCATCACCTTGGCGAACAACAAAGCGGCTTTATATAGCGATCTCCTCAAAATCGAATCACTGCGCTGCTATGTCCCTTCTTTTCTGACTGTTGCAACCGGCAAAGAACTTGGTCGTGCAACCGACTCTTTTCCTAATCAGAAGGAATGTATATGTATCCGTCAACTTCAGGGAGAAAATGCCGAAGGATTCCAGATAATAGCAAGAAATCCGGGGCCGGATGCTTTTTTTCCGGCCGGTATGACATCCAGACGGATCAGTTTTGCGGCCCTATCCGAACAGTTGCTCGCTATGCCGGAAGACAAGCCGTTTCCTCCATATATGGTGTGCGAATACTTG
>JBAZDV010000130.1:0-4012 GCA_041654195.1 Candidatus Methanomethylophilaceae archaeon
GAAAAGAATCAGTCCCATCATGAAAATGACGTCGACCGCAATGAAAACGGAGATGAACGATATGAATAGACGCTTCCTCATTTCCCCCACCATATAACCCACACCGTGTGACCGTCTTCATCGAAAATCATGAAATCTTTCCGATATTTATTCATTTCTTGGTATTCTAAGTATAAACTCAGCGATTCACGATTTCCCGAAGAATTGTGCGATTCTCCGGGATTGCTCTCTCTTTACTGATTTCAATAACAAGTTTTTCGTCGATAAGAAAAAACCTCGTTTGTGGCAAATAGTAAACAGGATCTGTCTGATATTCTGAATTCATATAAGAAGTCATAATGCGATTCTTACCATACATATCCTCGAACATTTCTATATTGTTCCCACTAATATCTCGAATGATTTTAACAGACAACTTTTCAGCTTCCTCTTCATCAAGTTCCCAGTGCAATGTTTCAGTTAAAAAGACATTCAGATCCGTAACACCTTCGATACGAATGACCGTTCGATCGGAAGAATAGCCAAAACGGGTAATCTCTGCCTCGGGCGGCAAATCAATCCCGAATTCCTTCTGCAATAAAATGGAGTCACTGACGTGAACATCCTCAGTAATTTTAAGTTGCGACGCTTGAACATACAGATATACCCGAACCGCGACGAAAACCAACAGCAGAAGAAAAATGCCCAGGAACACCATGATAAATCTTAGCGTAATGATTGGTTTCTTCATTGAATCTCTCATCCCGTGACGATTTCACAGTTCGGTAGAAGTTCCCTGAGTCGAATCATTTTCTCCTCTGTCAGCGTTCTATATTGACGCAGGTACCGAAGGTTGGGAAACGATCGGAAAATGTTTATATCGACTCCTAATCCCTCCTCAATGATGATGGCGCTGATATTTTCAACGAAAGCGACGTCTTCAATTTCCGACAACTTAAAACCGCTCCATTGAGATTGATAACGCACCCAAACGCACCCCAAATGATCCATTAGTTGATTGTCACTATCTGCATTGTCCCAATTCCAATTGGAAAACTTTACAATTTCAGGAGCACCGGATCGATTCATTACGATACTTACGGTGATCTTATATCCCTCGTTAAGGAAATAATCGGGATGGGTCTCCAAATAATCGTTTACTCGATTCGCAATGGTAAAAAACTGGTCCGTCTTTTCTTTCCCTGACTGAATAGTGATTTCATATTCAACCAATTTGTCGCTTTCGCTGCATGACGAACATAGAAGTTCAAAGTCAGATTGACTGCCCATCAAGGCATAATTTATGATCTTGTCCTCTTTGACATATGTGTACGGGCTTCTGCGGTAAAGGACAAACATAGTGACGATCAGGATTAGAACCACAAAGCTGGCAATAACCAGCACGGTTTTCTTTCTAAATCTCATCTTCTATCACCCCTTAATAATCTGTATCTTGTTAATATGGATTGCCTTTATGATAGTTACTCCAAAATATTCTTTGGAATAACGATTCAAAACATTCCTTTACGTAATGTATACCAAACTGCTGGTAATCGTGCCTCCGACATTCTCCACATAATCCCGGTATTCGTCATAGTCAACATAAAATCTCTCGCCCCAGGATGAAACACACAGCATTGTATTTCCCGCTACTTTATCGTAAATAACGCCTGTTATGACCATGTAGTGTCCCCGTGTGGCGTCATATTTTTGAAATTGGTATAGTTCATTTATGCTTGGATTATAACCGGGATCACCGTTACGTATGCGAGTATAAATATTAACTTTCTTATCGCCCCAAAGCATATTGGGAGTATTGGGACCAATGGAAAAGATGACGGGAATATCCTTGTTCAACATTTCTTCAATTTTTTTCAACATCCCATCGTACGATAATGAAATTTTCCAAGTCGCACGATAATCTCTTCCGTATTCGCCTGCGTACAAGTTAAGTGTACTTACAATCGCTGGCCCGGTTAGTCCCATTAAAACAGGGTATCCGGAATATTGTGAACACATCCAATCAATGTAATCCAGGTATTGTGCCTTTTCAATCTTTTGATTGACGTAAGCAATCTCCGTAGCTTCCGTAATGTAATCGGGGTTTTGTATCGCCTTATATAGCAACAAATCACATAATGCTATAACACCGCATCCTCTCCAATATATGTGCTTCCCAGGTGCTTCTGTAGAGGAATACCAACCCTGCGATCCGCCATATGATATCGGAGTAGTATTCGTACTTGAATCCCAAACTCCGCGAACGGGAACATAGTTGTTATTCTTGATTTCGGTATAGAAAACATCGCGTGTTAACGGTCTTGGATCTTTATCATCCGTATACTCATCCCCATCTGTATCCGCATCTTGCGGATTTGAACATACTTCGAAGAAATAGTTTATTCCTACTGCTTGAGGGATATGAGACCGATACATCGAGATTGCATGTTCGGATAGTATCGCCCCATCCAGCTTAATATTGGGTTTTCCATCCACAACTGTTTTCTCGATCTCATGACATGTTCCCATTTCGTCGCCGTCCGTTATACCGTCTGCATCCGAGTCGGCGCTATTGGGATCGGAGTAATAAATCACTCCATCAGTGCCTTTCATTCCGCCGGTTTCCATCCAGTCATAGAGTCCGTCGCCGTCGGTATCCGTTCGGTCTTCGGTCGGCTCTCCTTCCGGAGGGTCGATGTAATTTCCCCGGATCGCATCCGGAGTTGGTCCCGCAAGCGCTATTCCTCCGGAACCGGAAATCAGTTCGTTGAGAGTATCATCAAATCCTCCGTTCACGAACATCGGATCTGCGATGTTAATCGCAAATACCCTTCCTCCGTACTCCTCGGTAATCGAAAACATCTCCGGGTTATATACCATTGAGGTATAGGTGGTAATCAAGACCATGACCGGGATATTTCCGTCGTTATAATTAGCGCTATGACTTTCGAAAAAACGGATCGCCGCAGTTACATCATACGCATAACTGACACCGGTCGAAACCATCGGGACAAAATCCGGACCAACAAAGTAATTAAGCGCACTATTCATGAGTGCCTTATCTTCCGTCATGGAATCCCAGCCATACGCATAGGTATCGTACACTCTGCCGACTGTCATTTGCTCACCCGGACGCAGATGACTCACAAAACCTCTCATGATCTCCAACGACTGCAATCGCTGAGACTCCGTGAAGTACGCCGAGTCTTCAACCATAAAGATATAGGAATATGTTTCATCTGCGTAAGTGTACGGAACACCCGTTCCGCTGTTCATATTGTCATATTCGATCATCGCAGATGCGTTTTCGAGCCACTGTTTTAAATTGACAAGAACGTACGTGCTGAAATGCTCTAATTCAAGGGTAACGGTATTTTCCGTCGCATCGATGACTGCCTGCTCTTGAACTATATAAATATTGTTCTCTTCGTCGTACCAAAGAATACCCAGATCTTGTTCTTCAGTCGCTCCCAAGGCTGATTCATCGTAACGGAAAACGACCGTTGCATTTTCGAAGGACTCCTCGCACTCCAAAGAAATCGGGGAACCGATTCTGCTCTCGATTCCGGTGCTGTACACATCTATATTGTATAAATCCTCAATCCGAACGACATGGTCAATGGCATGAGCCAGATCCATTTCCAAAACAACGGCCGATATTCCCGGATCTTCATCGTTTTGAACGGTGAACGTTGTTCGTTGTGTTTGCTTGTCTTCGTTATCCGGGATACCGTCTCCGTCACTATCCACGGACAAGGGATCTTTTCCGAGTAATATCTCTTCCCCGTCAAGAAGACCGTCCCCGTCGGTATCCGGAAGAAGCGGATCCGTCCCATAGAGATTCACTTCATCCCCGTCGGACAATCCGTCGAAGTCGGTATCCGCGTTCCAGAACTCCGTCCCCAGCTCCTGCTCTTGCTGAAGCGTCAGGCCGTCTCCGTCAAAATCCTCATTCAGGTCGGATATCAAGGGATCCAACCCGCAAAAGTACTCCGTAAAATCATCGATTCCGTCTCCGTCGGTGTCGATGGCA
>JBAZDV010000131.1:0-2610 GCA_041654195.1 Candidatus Methanomethylophilaceae archaeon
CACCTTTAAAAAAATCCTCAGAATCGCAACCCAATGAGATGAGTGTATCAATGAACGATTCTGCTGACATCGGACTTGTGAACGCAAATAGGTCTATGTTTCCCTTCTTTCCTTCTTCAAGAATATTCAAAAACTCGGTACAGGGTCCTTTCTTTTCCAATCTATATGCAATTAACTCTGTGACTCTGGCACCGTTCATTCGCAGGCCAATATCCAGAATGTTCGATCCGTGATCGGAATGAATGAGGAGAATTTTCTTTTTTCTTATTCTGTCAGCTAGAAGATCCACAATTCCTGAAGAACTGTATTCAGATGGAAGACTGTCGATGCAGACTTCTCTTTTTTCAAGGTAATCTGCAGTACTCTGACCTATGGGTATGACCTCGGTCTTATTCATCAGGGGTGTGAATTCGCTGCCCCATGCAACCAAACATTCCTCTGCGGCTGTAACAGAAGAAATAATGATTATATCAAAGGACTCCTTCTTCATTTGTTCTCGTATCGATCTGAAATCTTCTTCATCTCCTGGTAAGATCTCCAAGGACGGGGCGGCCAACACACGAAATCCCATATTCTCAGCCATAGTGACAGATTCTGCAAGTCTTCTTACAGGTCTCGTGAACGCCAGGGTTATCATAGAAGATCTCCAAGAATATCTCTTTCCGTGACGACTTCTCCTATGACGATTATACCTGGGGGTTCAAGATGTTCTTTTTTTACAATCGATTGTAGATCTATGAGTCTACAGGTAACGGTCTTCTGAGCATCTGTCGAACCATTTGTTATTATCCCAACCTTTGTATCTGGTGTCATTCCACCATCGATAAGTGATGAAGATATCAATCCGGCATTTTTCATTCCCATTAGGATCACAAGTGTTCCGTGGCCGTCTGCCAATGCCTTCCAGTCGATTGGTGTTTTTTTGGAATCCATCTCATGACCGGTGATGAATGTGACCAATGATGAAAATTCCCTGTGTGTAACAGGTATTCCTGCAAGTTCTGGAACTGCAATTGAGGATGAGACGCCGGGTATGACAGATACCTCTATGCAAGCTTTTACAAGAGCTTCCGCTTCTTCTGCACCACGTCCGAAGAGGAATGGGTCACCGCCCTTCAGACGTACTACATTCTTTCCTTCTTTTCCAAGGGATACAAGAAGTTCATTGATCTCGGTTTGTGTTTTTTTATGATTATTACTTCTTTTTCCGACGTTTATCAAATCTGCATTTTTACATTCTTTCAGCAATTCAGGATTTGCAAGTGCATCATAAACAACGACATCTGCAGATCTTAGAATCGCAAGGCCCTTCACGGTTATAAGACCAGGATCACCTGGACCTGCACCTACAAGAAAAACATGCCCTGCCATCAGTATTCCCCCTTCAGAGAAGATGCGATTAAAAAGAGGTCCTGTTTCGTATAGTCGATCGGAATGGTGACATCGATCTTTATCGGAATTTCAGAATATTCAAAAGATATTGCTCTTACTCTGATATTTTTCGAAGAAAGTTTTGCGTTGATACCTATCGGTGATGAACAGCCTGCGCCCATAAGTCTCATCAGACCGCGTTCTACGGTCACCTCCGTAAGCGTCGATTGATCATTGATACATCTCAATATGGATATCACATCGGGTTTGTCAGATCTGCAGGTGACGGCTATTGCACCCTGTGCAGGCGCCGGAATAAAATCATCAATACTCAGAACAGACATCTTATGTTGTATTGACATACGATCAAGTCCGGCCTTTGCCAGTATTATTGCATCATATTCTCCATCATCTAATTTTGAAATTCTTGTCTGTATGTTTCCACGCAATTGCGCGGTATTCAGGTCAGGTCTCAGTGATTTGAGCATTGCTGCCCTTCGTATGGAAGATGTTCCTACGACAGCACCGGCATGGAGCTCATCAAGGCTACACGGTATGAGAACATCTTCTGCAGCAGCTCTTGGAAGTACTGCGGGTATGCAGATGCCATCTGGCATCTGAATGGGCATATCTTTCATTGAATTGACTGCAACATCTATCGTTCCAGAGAGCAGGGCCGCATCCAATTCTCTTACAAAAGCACCGAATCCCTGCAATTCATCCAATGATGATGTAAGATCGAGGTCTCCGGAAGATTTCATTCCTTTTATTGTAAATTCGGTCTCAGGATGCTGTTCTCTAGCGAGATCAAGAAAGATCTGCGTCTGTCTCATCGCCAGTTTACTCTCTCTGGTTCCGACGATCATGATTGAATGCTCCTTAGGAATTGATCAAATATTTCAACAAATTTGTTGATATCGCTGTCATCATGAGCAGTAGAGATGAAATTTGTCTCAAGGGGTGATGGTGGTAGATAAATTCCTGACCTTAACATATATTTGAACATTTTTTCAAATGTTTTTGAATCAATATTACCAGCATCAGTACCATTTGTGACCGAATCGATACCAAAGAAGATCTGGAACATTGATGTCGAACTTTGTACACAGCCATTTATGTTCCTGTCAATCAAAAGATCTGTGATCGGTGATGTGATCATTTTCGTTTTTCTTTTTAATTCTGAATATGTGCTTTCAGAAAGGGTATCCAGTACAGCTGACCCTGCTGCGGCAGTTACTG
>JBAZDV010000131.1:2620-4001 GCA_041654195.1 Candidatus Methanomethylophilaceae archaeon
TTCCAGAGAAAGTTCCTGCCTCATATACTGGACCAGCAGGGGCGATATATTGCATGATCTCCTGTTTTCCGGCAAGGGCGCCGACCGGAAATCCTCCGCCTATTATTTTTCCTAAGGTGCATATATCAGGTGTGACGCCGAAGAATCCCTGCGCACATTTACCAGATACCCGAAATCCGGTTATAACCTCGTCGAATATCAAAAGTACGTTGTGTTCCAGTGTTATTTTTCGGATCTCATTCAGATAGTCTCTTTTCGGAGGAATCACTCCTACATTCCCCATTACAGGTTCTATTATCAGTGCGGCGACATCTTTATTTTTTTGAAGGAGTGAATCCAACTCACAAGCGTCGTTGTACTCTATGACATGTGTATTTTTGACAGTATCTTCTGGTACTCCTGCAGAAGAAGGTATGCAATGTGCGGGCCCCGATGTCGCAAGCAAGGAGTCATGGGCTCCGTGAAATCCCCCGTTGACCTTTATTATGCCTTTTTTATTTGTAAATCCGCGTGCCAACCGTATTGCATGCATTGTTGCTTCTGTACCTGAATTTGTGAGTCTGACATTTTCAGCACATGGGACCCTGAGATTTATTTTTTTTAAAAGTTCTAATTCTGCATAGGACGGCGTACCGTAAACGGTTCCCATATCGATCTGTTTCTTTGCTGCATTTATTACTACAGGATTTGCGTGGCCTGTGATCAATGGACCGTAGGCCATACAAAAATCAATATATTGATTACCGTCAGCATCAGTGATCTTACATCCTTTACCATTGGTGATGAACAATGGAAAAGGTTTGAAAGCACGTACGGGGCTTGAGACACCGCAAGGTGTAATTCTTTTTGACTCTTCATAGAGTTCTAAGGATCTATCTGTTCTCATTGTGTCACCTTAGGAGCCTTGCTGCGGCTTCCGCAAAATAAGTGATAATCATGTCTGCACCGGCTCTTTTAATGGAAAGGAGAGATTCCATCATTGCTCTTTTCTCATCAATCCATCCATTGGCACCGGCGGCCTTGATCATTGAATATTCACCAGATACCTGATATGCTGCAATAGGAAGGCCAAAGGAGTTTCTTGCATCGTATATCACGTCAAGATAGGACATTGCTGGTTTGACCATGATAATATCTGCACCTTCGGAGATATCCAGTTCCATTTCTCTTAGTGCTTCCCTGCGGTTTCCGCACTGCATCTGATATGCTGAACGATCGCCCTTTTCTGGCGATGAACGGGCCAGATCTCTGAAGGGTCCATAGAATGAACTTTGAAATTTCGCGCTGTACGCCATTATTGCGACATTTTTATGTCCAGCATCATCCAGTGCTTCACGTATGGCAGCAACCTGTCCATCCATCATGCCGCTCGGCGCGATAA
>JBAZDV010000132.1:0-4001 GCA_041654195.1 Candidatus Methanomethylophilaceae archaeon
TAGCGGCATGCCGAAGATACGCAGAATATGTAGAATCAATTAAGTAAGTATATATACTCTAACAACCTATTTTTAGATGGAGATGATTATTACGTGCAAAACACGCAATGCAATACGCGACGCAAAAAAGAGGCAAAACCGTATTAATAAAACTCCTATTGAGGATCAATTAACGGACGAACAATGGTTATCTATTGTCCATGCACAGAATTATAAATGCGGTATTTGTGGCTGTGAATTTAACCGGCAGAACCGACCAACCAAAGACCACATCATACCACTAAGTAGTGGGGGTAATCATACCGCTGGAAACATATGGGCGTTGTGCGAATCGTGCAACTCCATAAAGGGAACGTCTACGAACAAAACCACGCTTAAATTAGCGTATCATACCAAAAACATGACAATTAAATCAAAGACAATTATCGAAGGTTTTAACGACCAGGCAACGATTTACGAGATTAAAAACGTTAACTGTGGGGTCTCTCACCCGGAAATGTGTGTTAACGATGAATGCGCGTTAATGTGTTCCGGCATCTGTTTTAAGTGTTTATGTAAACTCGTTACTCACGACGAAACTATGAGCTGTGATGAATGGCTTAAGACATTATCGGTCGTCACTCGGATGAAAACCAAGGCAGAAGAGCCAGTGTTAAAGAGATGCACACGGTGCGGTCAGCTCAAGGCAACCACGGAGTATTATAAGGATTGTACTAAGGCTGACGGGTTAAAATCGCAGTGTAAGGTATGTATCCGGGAAAGTAGGAAGAATGTGTAACTTAAAAGCGGTCTTAGAGTCAAAGTGCCGCGGATGCGAGTATAAACATCCTAACGGGTGTTTGCGGAGTAATCATTTGGACAAACAGACTGGGGATAAGCATATTAGATACTATGGCGAGGGCGGAATGACAGCCATGTTAACCTCAAACGGCACGGTAATTTATCTTGTAGATATCGAGTGGTGCGATAAATGGAGTGAAAAATGATACATAGATTAATATTCAAACTATATTTTGATGAATCATATTGTCTAACAAGCGAGTTAACATATCATGATAATCATAATATTAAAATAATTGTAATTAGTTGTACTGGTAACTATTATTTCCACACAAACCCAGACGTAATCAGCAAAATACTCGAGGATGAAGAATGATACTCCGTGATTATCAGACCGACGCGATAACCGCTTTTTTTGATGGTGTGAAAGCAGGGAGTATGTCGGGAATCATATCAGCCCCGACGGGTTCGGGTAAAAGCGCAATCATGGCAGATATCTGCCGGACCATGCTGATAGAGTACCCACACACTAAGATACTTGTTTGTACCCATCGGTATGAACTGATATCCCAAGATGAAAAAGAGTTGAAACGGTATTATCCAGAAGCCAAAACAGGTATTTATTCAGCCGGTCTTAAAAGTCGTGATACATCGGAGCGAGTAGTATTCTGCGGTATCCAGTCGGTAGCAAACCGGGGATATGAGTTCGGTAAAGTGGATTTACTGATTATCGACGAAGCCCATAAAGTTAGTTCCACCGACGGCACGTCATACGCTAAGTTCATCAGAGACCTTAAAATAGTTAATCCTAAACTGGTTATCCTTGGGTTATCTGCATCGCCGTATAGGCTCAATAGCGGACTCCTCTATGAGGGTGAGGATAGACTCTTTGATACGCTGTATTATGAGATTGATGTATTACGATTGATCAATGAAGGGTATTTGTGTCAGGTGATAAGTAAAGGCGGCGTGTCTAAGATTGAGTTACAGGATGTCGGCACTGTAGCGGGAGAATACAACCAAAAAGAGTTAGAATGCGCGGCAAACAATACAGTTTTGACCCGGAAAGTCGTGGATGAGATGGTAAAATACGGGGAAAATCGTAAATCATGGATTGTGTTTTGTACAGGAATTGATCACGCTGAAGCAGTCTGTCAAGAGATAACATCGCGCGGGGTATCGTGCCGGGTTGTATCTTCTGAGGTAGACCCAGACGAGCGAACCCAAATACTCAAGGATTTTAAATCAGGTAGTATCAGATGTTTGGTAAACATTAACGTGCTCACTGAGGGGTTTAACGCCCCTGAGATTGATATGGTTGTTTTGCTCATGGCAACGAAAAGCCCCGCGAAATTCTGTCAGGCATGCGGGCGAGGGATGCGGATATGTGAGGGTAAAGAGGATTGTTTGATACTGGATTTCGGCGGCAATACGTCGCGGTTAGGGACGATCGATGCAATCATACCGCCAGCAGGACGACGAGCCGGAAACGGTAGCGGGCAGGCTCCAGTCAGGGAATGCCCAAACTGCCATACCTATAATCACATCAGCACTATAGTATGTCCGATATGTGGATATCAGTATCCAATCCCACCGCCGCACAAATTAGAAGCGTACGAAGGCGCGGTGTTGTCCACTCAGGAAGAGCCTATTTGGGCGGTTGTCGATGGAGTAAATTACAGCCGGCATAAAGGACGAGATGGCAAACTCGATACTCTCAGATGTGACTTTATGACAGATATCCAGTATAATCCTATTAGTCTGTGGATGTGTGTGGAGCATACAGGATACGCAAAGAAAAAAGCCGATATGTATATTCGTGCGGTCGGAGGTGTCGCTAACACTATAGACGACGCATTAAAAGAGTGTGTCCGGTGGGCAGACCCCACTAAGATCAAAGTCCAAAAAGACGGCAAGTTCTGGAAGGTTCTGAGTTTTGATATACCGGAGGACGCAAAGGTTATCACGTTCCAGGACAGAATAAACTCAATACTTAGTTAAGTATATATACATATATAACATATATTAATATGGTGAGAACCACATGGAATTAAAGATTAAGATCAAAGAAGTTAAGGAAGAAGTAAAACCACTCACGATTGAAGAGCAGTGTATGCATTCAGTGATAACCAACCCAATGTTTAAAGATGCATATAGAGATGAAGTCAGACGCCATTTAGATGAGATCGGGTTTGTAAAGCCTATATATGATGGCAATGTAACGGGGTTATTCCGAAAAGAAACTACCCGAGATGCAACCGACAACGAGATAAGGGCGTGGCATTGCTTGAGAATGGTAGAACTTTGCGTCGATTCTTGTGCGGGTTGCATTAAAAATAGAAACAATATATCGTGTAATGTATTCTCAGATGAGAGATCGGCCAAAGAATTATTATTTAACAAAGAAGTAATTCTTGGATTGGTATAACAAACCAAAAACTATATCTATTTTTAAACCAATCTACTATTACGGGGCACTGAATACCTACGTTCTCTTGTTTGCACACCTTATCATGTGCCCCACTATTTTGATAAATTGATACATATATATACTTACAAATACATATTAGTGGGTATGTCGAAAGACAAGTTTAATTTTACGTTATCGAGTTCAGAGATAGAAGAGCTTGATAGACGCCGCGGTATGGTATCGAGATCGACATATATCGGATATCTTATTTTGCATGGAGTTACGCCAATTGAGTTTAGGGCAAAAGTAAATAATTGGTGTGATATATGCGGGTCCCAATATTGCGGGGATTGTGTATTTAATGGCAGATTTAAAGAGTTTATGGATACTATGGTATGACATCCCAAAAAGATGAGTTTGTATTAGATGGGTTACCCACTCTCAGAGGTGTTCTTGCCGACCTTGCCAATAATTTTATGGATAATGCCTATAGACCACATCGGATATCCGCGTATTTATCAGCTCTTGTATTTGGCTCTGTTATCTGTTCCCGGAATTATTGTTTTGAGGGATCGTATGCAAACACCTATAATGTAATATTTGGGTCGTCTGGAAGCGGAAAGGCAGACCTTGAAAAGATTTTAAACAGATGGTCTTATGATGTGTATTGCCCGGATATCATTATGTCAGGGTCGTCGTTTACCTCTGATTCGGGAGTGCATAGCGCATTAGCCGCACAACCACAAAGCCTGATATGTATTGATGAGTTCGGATTAATCCTCGGCAACATGTCGAATGATGTTCTGGGTAA
>JBAZDV010000133.1:0-3998 GCA_041654195.1 Candidatus Methanomethylophilaceae archaeon
GTCAAGACAGAGGCAGTTATGTTCCCATGCAAGGTATCTGGATTGACTGCCGGTATGCCTGTTTATTTCCTAGATGCTGCACCAAAAATTGAGCACGAAGTCACGCTAATAGGGTGTCATCTTTCAGAGAGAATCTACGAATCGCTTTACAAAAAGAAAGTCTCATTCATCAATGTGTGTCCCGCTGACTTTGTTGATGACAGTGTTAAGACAATCGTCAAATGTTGTAAGATCAAAGAGGGTTTTGTCATAGAAGGAAACGTTGCAAAGGTTCCGTGGGGCGCGACGGTACCTGAGGTCGTAGCAGCGATAAATGCATTATTTGATCAGTGAACGTCCGCGGTTCATCGCTCTGTAGCCTTCTTCGGCCCTTCCAGCTTTGCAGAGAAGTTCCCCGAGGACGTACCATGAGTCGGCATCGTTCGGATTTTCCTCAAGATGTCTTGTTATGTGTTTGATCGCGTTGTCCAATTTACCCTCAGATGCAAGCTTTTTGCTTACCATTCGTCCACCCGTCTCTTCATCGATCGTGCGGAGCATTTCTTCTCTGGCGCGACGCATCAATACGTCAATTGAATTTTCAGTAAGCCATGGATATCTCTCAGCAATCATTTTTCTGAACGGTATGACATTTTCCATGACAGGTTCTGCATCAAGACCGAAGAACAGATCTCTGGGAACATTCACAGAAAGATTTCCGTGAGTTACGACTATGTGATCTGTAGGTGTGCTCATTGTTCACCTAAATTTGATCAGAGAGCCGCAGGCATTCCTGTTGTAGTGACCGAAATCGTTCATGTTTGAGATCTGTTCACCAGTGAATATGGGGCCGTCTGCACAGACCCTTTGATCATCGATCATACATGCACCACAGATCCCGCATCCGCATTTCATGTAGCGTTCCAAAGACATCTGACAATCGATATTGGCCTCTGTACAATATCTGTGCAGGAAGTACAGCATGACCTCTGGACCGCAGGCGATTATCATGTCGTATTTGTGGTCTTTCATCACATCCTTCACAAGATCGACGGCATTGCCGTGAAATCCCAGGCTTCCGTCGTCAGTGGCAATCCAGTGCTCGTTACAATATTCTTTTGCCAAAGGTACACTGTACTCTACTTCCTGCTTGTCGCGTGCTGCGAATACAGCATCCACAGATATTGTTTTTATAACAGAAAGTAACGGAGCTATACCAATTCCGCCACCTACAACGAGGATCTTCTTTTTCTTGTCAAGCGTGTAGCCGTTACCATACGGTCCTCTGATCCTGAGTTTATCTCCCTTCTTCATTTCAGAGAGCTTCTTGGTATCATCACCGATAATTTTGAAGGCAATGCTTTTTTCTGTACCAGTGGATGAAAGTGATAGTGGGATCTCATCCATTCCCGGTGCCCATACCATGATGAACTGTCCAGGATGTACCTTTACATTCCAATCGAATGTGAACATTTTTCCATAAGGGTTGATGGCTATGACATCTTTGATAGTAATAATATCAGTCATTGGCAACACCCACCATCTTTTCAATTGACGAATATTTGTACTCTTTCATGAATTTTACAAGATCATTGTTGATATCCTTGAAGATATCGGGGCCTTTGGTCTGAATGGCAGTCCCTATCTGGAAGGCTGATGCACCTGCCATTATGTATTCCAGCGCGTCTCTGTAATTCAAAATACCGCCGACACCTATGATAGGTATTGAAACGGTCTTCTTCAGATCGTATACCGCACGGACGCCTATGGGTTTTATCGCCTCGCCTGAAAGACCACCTACTTTGTTGCTGAGCACAGGTCTTGCGAACTCAGGTGCGATCGTCATCGCTTTAAGGGTATTGATCGCAACGATGGCGTCGCCGTCTCCATCCTCTACGGCTTTTCCGATCTCAGGAAGGATGTGTGTGTTGGGTGTAAGTTTAGCCCATACAGGTATATTGACGGCGGATTTGACGGCGGAAACGATTTTCATGACCATTTTCGGATCTGTTCCGACCTCGAGACCATATCCTTTGGCATGCGGACACGAGAGATTTAGTTCTATCGCGCAAGCTTTGAAGTCTTCCATTCTGCCGGCCAATTTGGCGAACTCTTCTGGTGTTGCAGCGTAGATCGAACCGATGATCTTTCCTCTAGGGGTGGCGATCTTCATTTCTTCAGCGAACGCCTCTATCCCAGGATTCGGGAGACCCATAGCATTGATACAGCCTGACGTAACTTCTGTAAAATTTGGGTTTGGATGTCCGGGATTCGGAACAGAACCGATGGATTTTGAAACAACAGCACCCGCGCCAGATGCAAGCATCCTTACCATTGACAATCCGGTCTCATCCATTATGCCGGATGCGACCATTCCGGGGTTGTCGAATTCCAGTTTGCCGACCTTGACCTTCAGGGCATTCATGTTACTGAATCATAGGTAAATCATATTATACTGTCGTTTCTGAACGTTCTTGTAATGTCGAAAAAGGTTTTTGCAAAACACAATATATGGGTCGATCGAGAGATTCTTTATGGCGTCAGTGCTTTTTGCACAGGGATTTGTGCAGGTCAAAAATAAATAAAGTGTCGTTATCGAACCTTGATATTGTCCAATAGTCACCAAAATACAATATGAAATCTCTGAGTGTATGCGTAACTCTCAATAACAACCTTGTGTATTGGGGGTCAATGGACGTCTCTTCTATTCGAAAGGATTTTCCGACGATGAGGAACGGCAACGCTGTGTATCTTGACAGCGCATGTCAAAGTCTGAAACCAGATTCTGTGATTGAAAAGATGCTGGAATATTACAATGAATATCCTGCATGCGGCGGAAGAAGTGTTCATTCCATGGCAACGCGTGTTTCTATGGGTGTTGACGAAACCAGGGAAAAGGTAGCAAAATTCTTTGGTTCCAAGAATGAGAATGATTTTATCTTCACCAAAAATTGCACAGAAGGGATGAACGTCGTCGCCAGAGGTTTCGGATTGAAGAAAGGCGATGTGGTCCTCACGACAGACGTGGAGCATAATTCCAATCATATTCAATGGTTGGAAATGATCAATGAGATCGGAATAAAGAGAAAATATTGTAAAACGTCACCATGCGGCGAATTTGATATAGAAGAATTTAAAAAAGTCATTAACAAAGACGTAAAGCTCGTTTCAATGGGGCAGTCGAGCAATGTTACAGGTTGTACCGTACCGATAAAAGAGGTCACCGCGATCGCACATGATTATGGTGCGGCAGTATTGGTGGACGGAGCACAGGCCGCACCGCATATGCCTGTGAACGTCGTAGATCTGGATGTGGATTTCTATTCTGCTTCCATTCATAAAATGTTGGGGCCTTCAGGTGTTGGTTTCCTTTATGGAAAGACCGAGAGGTTGGAGAAGCTCAAACCACTGATCTACGGCGGAGGGATTGTAGGTCTAGCAACATATGATACAGTAAAGATCTCTCCGTCGCCAGAAAGGTTTGAGGCAGGCCTGGAGAATTATTCAGGAATAATAGGTGCATCGGCTGCCATAGATTATCTGAATAAGGTCGGAATGAAGAATATTGTTGCTCATGAATTACATCTACAGAAGAACATCCAGAAGGATGTCGAAGACATCAAGGAGATAACGTTTGTGGGTCCTAAAGACCCATCGAAGAGGGGAGGGATCTTTTCGTTCAACGTGAAAGGTCTCAATTCCCATGATGTAGCGATGATGCTTGATAATATGGATCTGATCCTGGTAAGGTCAGGAATGCATTGTGCTCATCCTTTCTTTGTCTCAAGAAAGATAGATGGATGTGTAAGGGCCTCAGTCTACCTTTACAACGATGATGATGATGTCGAGAGGTTTGTTACAGCTTTGAAGAAGATTGTTACTACCTTTTCCAAATAGGGATCTGTATAATCCTCATTTATCTTGGGTTTAGTGGGAGCGCTGTTATCCCTTCTCTTGTTTTTTCGAAGATAACAACATCATTGGAACCAAAAGATGCTGCAGTAACGATCTTGTGTCTA
>JBAZDV010000134.1:0-3974 GCA_041654195.1 Candidatus Methanomethylophilaceae archaeon
AATGTCTCTTTACCTGATGACGAAACATCACAAGGTGCAAATGTGTCAGCGTCGAGATAAACCAAATATGGCACACTATATTCTATCTCTGTTGTACCATCAGTCGCGATGACGTTCGATATAAATGAACAACATAAGATGTCCTCGCTGCGGTACATTACCGTAAATGTCATATCGCCTGAAACCACCATGTCTTCAATTACAGCTCCATCTTCATCAACAACATATCCGCTGGCAGAATATGTGTACACTGCCTGTGGCTGAACATCAGAATCGCTATCATCACTTTCATAGATTACAACCACACCCATGACCAGGACGATTACTAATGCCAATGCATTGAATTTCATGCCAAAGGATTTCTTAGGGCCGATTTTTTCTGTCATATAGCCCGTAATTCACATCGTGGATTTAAATGGTAGCGGACTCAACTTCTTCAACCAAGGTACGATAGAAAGAGTAAAGTATGTTCTTGTTGAATGATTGGTTAAGGTTTTTCTATGGCCAAGACCAAAGGACAGGATTTAGAATTGAAGCTTCTTTCAAAACAAAAGAATATCGGCGAAGAGGACTCATCCATACTTGGTAGATCGATCGAATTCTGCGAAGGATATAAGAAATTTCTCACTAACAAAACAGAACGCGAGGTTGTTGACTATACAATTCCGCTGCTGAAGAACAATGGTTACAAAGAATATGTTCGCGGAACGAAATACCCTGCAGGAAGCAAAGTCTTCTTCAATAATCGTGGAAAAAATCTCGTTATGATTACTGTCGGCAAAAAAAACATCTCCGAAGGATTACGTATTGGTGCAAGTCATATCGATAGTCCCAGACTTGATTTTAAACCCAATCCTTTGTTTGAGGATACTGAAATGGCCTACTTCAAAACGCATTACTACGGCGGTATTAAAAAATACCAATGGTCAGCAATTCCATTATCCTTACACGGAATCGTTAGCCTCAAAAACGGCTCTAAGGTAAAGGTCAATATCGGAGAAGATGAGGGAGACCCGTCCTTCTGCGTTACTGATCTCCTGCCTCACCTGGCAAAAGAACAAATGAAAAAACCCGCAACCGAAGTAATTCTTGGAGAACAACTGAACATTCTTATCGGCTGCTGGCCTTACTCCGACAAAGAAATAACACAAAAAGTGAAACTCAATGTCGCAAGTATCTTGTTTGAAAAATATCACATAATTGAAAAAGATTTTCTTTCAGCCGAATTATGCGCAGTACCCGCCTTCGCACCCAGAGATATTGGTTTAGATAGGGCCATGGTCGGAGGTTACGGACAAGATGATAGTGTTTGCGCTTACGCAAATCTGATTGCGGAATTTGATACAAAATCTCCGGAATATTCCACAGTCACAGTATTCGCCGACAAAGAGGAGACTGGATCTGATGGAAACACAGGAATGAGTTCTTTCTTCCTGAAAGATTTTCTTGAAGATTTCGTTTCCGCATACGGTCTGCAGATACGTCATGTATTGGAAAGGTCTGTCTGCCTTTCATGCGATGTCAATGCTGCTTTCGATCCTGCATTTAGCGAAGTATTTGAAAAGAACAATGCTTCGTATCTAAACCATGGAGCAGTCATTTCAAAGTATACTGGCGGCGGCGGAAAATATTCAACTAACGATGCTTCGGCAGAAACAATGAGCTTTCTTCGTACCATTCTTGATGATGCGAACGTAACTTGGCAAGTCGGCGAGCTTGGCAAGGTGGATATTGGTGGCGGCGGAACCATTGCGGTATATCTGTCTGCGCACAATATCGATACGGTGGATATTGGAGTTCCAGTGCTATCTATGCACTCACCGTTCGAAGTAGTTTCAAAAGCTGACGTGTATATGATGTACCTTGCAGTACATGCATTCTACAACAGCGCACGTCCTAAGTAACTAACTCAAAACACCCAAACCTTTTCTTCTTTCAAACCTTCTAAATGTCAACGAAATACAAAATCACTGACTTGAATACAGCACCTTATACGTCCTGTCATTAAATGAAAGCCATCGTAGAGAGATTGTTTGAACAACTACCCTCTTCCTTTCTGACCTTTCGTTGGTTCCACACGTATGCACTTGAAAAAATTGTCCTTGAAAAGGATAAAGATTTTAATCATACCCATCATGTCGAGCATAGAGGCAGTTATATGACCGTAAAAATGGCCGTTCCAAATAAAGGCAGGCTCTACGAAAGGACCATCGAACTCCTTCTTAAATCAGGTCTTGACCTGGGAGAGGATTGGGGAAGAAAACTTTACATAAGAGCCATTAATCAGGATATCGAGATTGTATTCGTCCGCGCTCAGGACATACCTGAATTTATTAATTCGGGTTCTGTGGACCTGGGAATAACTGGACAGGATCAGATTGCAGATTCTGGATACAAAATGGAAAATCTCTTAAATCTGGATTTTGGACACTGCCGCCTCTCAGTCGCTGTACCAGAAACTTCAGATATCAGAAAAGTTAGCGACATCAAGGATGGAACCCGCGTTGCTACATCTTTTCCAAGGATAACAAAGAGATTCTTTGAATCGAAAGGGAAAAAGGTCAAGATCGTCCCCGTAACTGGTGCAGCTGAGATCATGCCATATATGGGTGTCTCAGACATCATTGTGGACCTGGTTTCAAGTGGTACAACCTTGAAAATGAACAGACTTGTTGAGATCGAAACGTTGGTAAATTCTCAGGCAATAATTGCAACTAGCAAAGATTCTCTGAAGAAGGCCAAGGATGAGATAACAGATTTCGTCGATTCCATAAGCAGTGTGATCATGGCTGAAACCAAAAAATATCTTATGGCTGATGTTCCATCTAAAAAACTTGATCAGATCACAAAGATGTTCCCCGGACTCGAAGGTCCAACTGTAATGAATATCTCAGGCAGAAATGACATGGTCGCAATTCACGTAGTTGTTGATAAAAAAGATGTTTATGACGCTGTAAACAAACTCAAAAAACTTGGCGCAAAAGGAATACTTATACTTCCTATTGATAGGCTGGTGCCTTGAAAATGTCAAGGGACATAATGAGAAGCACAACCAGAGAATTTCAGAAATACTACAATCCCAGCGTTGGTAATGCAATTCGCATGGATACAAATACAAATTCTCTCGGTAGCAATCCAGCTGCAATGGCATTCCTGAAAGAAGGTATCAACGACATTAGTGGATATCCCAACACATATGCCGATGGACTTAGAGATGCGCTGGCCAATTTATATGGTCTCGAGAGAGAAAATTTTGTTGCCGGTTCCGGCTCTGATGAAACTATAGACATATCATTCAAAACCTTTACCGAATGGGGCGACGTGACCACAATTCCGACCCCATCATACACACTGTATGATTATTTTGTGAAAATGAACGGCGGTAAAACCAATGAGGTCGATCTCACTGAAGATTTCCAGCTAAATGTAGATGCAATGTTGAAAATAAAATCAAAGATGATGATCATACCTTCACCTAATAATCCAACTGGAAATTGTTTTAGGAAAAAAGACCTGGAGGAAATACTTTCCAGGTACAAAGGAATTCTGATTGTAGATGAAGCATATGGAGAATATGCAGACGATTCGATGATCTCCAGAGTAAATGAATTTGATAATCTCATCGTCATAAGGACATTCTCCAAAGCATATTCATTAGCAGGTCTCAGAGTAGGTTATTCAGTTTCTAATTTTGATCTCACAGAAATGATGAACTGCGTTAAAATTCCATACTCATTAAACAAAGTAAGCGAGGGGGCTGCAATTGCAGCTGTTAAGGATCAGGATTTTGTCAAAGAAAGTGTGAAGATCGTCAAAGAGCAACGCCCCATTCTTGCAAATGGACTCAGAAATCTAGGTTTCGAACCATTTCCTTCTGATTCAAATTTTATTCTAGCAAGGTGTCCGGTCGATCATAAAATCATAATAGAGGGTTTGAAAAATAAAGGCATTCTGGTGCGTGATTTCGGTTCAAA
>JBAZDV010000135.1:0-3890 GCA_041654195.1 Candidatus Methanomethylophilaceae archaeon
ACGTCTGATCTTTGCCACTGAATCTGTGTGAATGACCGCCTCATTGACTGCATCTCCGAGCACCTCTCCTTTGTATGTCACGCGGAGCTTTGCCCTTCTTTGTATCGTATAATCACCCTTGAGCAACCTTTCTACACCTTTTTCAATGTCATTAACGTCGATCTCTGTAAGGAACCCCACTCCTCCAGCATTGACCCCGATGATCCTGGCATCTGTACTCTGCATTGCGCGCAATATCGTACCATCACCGCCGACAGTTATGAGAATGTCGATGTCCATCATATCCAGCGGACAGCCTTTCATTCCCATCGCACCGGCAATCTCTGAATCCAGGATGTATTTTTCCCCTTCAAGTGCTTTCATTACCCTGGCGGCAATATCTTTCACCGAAGGAATACTCATGTTAACATAGATCCCGTATCTGGGTCTCTCGATACCTTCAGGAAGGGTCCCCCCTCCCCCCATTATGTAATCAAATACTTTACTGTCCCCCACCGCAAGGAAGTTTGCCCTGTGCTCAAGATCGAACGGCATATCCAATACTGAACCATTTAATGCATATACCTCACCGCCCGCCTCTCTGAGAATAAGACTGCTGGCTGCGATATCTACTATACGAATGGCCCTTGCATAATTCTCAGATTGCATCAGGAAACCGTCCGCTTTGCCAGTAGCTACCAATGTCATCTCAAGCGATGCACATCCGTATGCCCTTGATGATTTTACACGCTTTGCGACCGCAAATGCCTGAGGATCTGCACCGTTGCCTAGATAGATCATCATCATCAATCTTTTCGGATCTGAAACATCCTTGCTACGGATCTTTTCACCATTGAGATATGCACCTTTTCCCTTTTCCGCTGTATACTCATCGCCTGTGACCAGATTCCTGATGTATGCTGTACGCATTCCATTCATAGAATCTCTTCCTACGGCCATTGAGACTGTGAACATCGGCACTCCGATGACGGAGTTCGTAGTTCCGTCAATAGGATCGAGAACAAGGGTATCATCTGCACCATTGTCAACAAATCCAATCTCCTCACTCAATACATTCAAGGAGATTTTATGAGCCTGAATGTAACTTAAAACGATATTCTCGGCGATCTTATCTATCTGGGAGGTTGGCGTACCATCCGCCCCTATGCAAACTTCCTCTCCTATGTCGAAACCTTTCGGTATCTTCTTGATCGCTTTCGAAACCTCATCCGCAATAGCTCTGAGTGTTTGCATCATTACAACGAGGATGATTTCCCGATATAATTTACTATTCTGACAACTCTCGTTTTATATTCGTTTTAGCTACGATATATGGACAGAGGTCTGAATGGAGCCCATAAAAGACACAGACGGGACAGTATTCTCCGAAAGAGGACGAGTATATACGATATCACGCAGTCCGGGCATCAGAGTATACGGTGAACGCCTTTTGACCATTTCAGAAACAGAATACCGTGAATGGTCACCTGACAGAAGCAAGCTTTCGGCATACATCATGTCAGGCGGAACTGCTTTTCCTTTCACAAAATCGTCACACGTCCTCTATTTAGGTGCCGCCAGCGGTACCACCTCTTCTCACGTTTCCGATATTGTACGCAATGGAAAGGTGTATTGTGTTGAATTCTCACCTAGATCTTTCAGAGATCTTGTCAAAACAGCTGAAAAAAGAGATAATATGAATCCTATTCTCGGTGATGCCACAAATCCAGAAGAGTATAGTTTTCTTGTTGATAATATAGATATAGTATACTCCGACGTAGCACAAAAGAATCAGGCTGACATCTTGGCAAGCAATATGGAACGTTTCAACGCAAAATTCGGAATGGTATGCATCAAGGCACGTTCCGAAGACGTCACGGTAGAACCTAAGATCATATTCGAAGAGGCAAAGAGGTGCCTTATGAATCACGGATGCAGAATCCTTGACATTAGAAGTCTCGAACCATACGAGGGAGCACATGCCATGATCGTCGTAGAAAGACCCAAAACAGTATACTGCGTCGTCATAAAGGATAACAAATTCCTGATGGTCCACAACCTAAGGAGAAAAGGTTGGGAAATGCCCGGTGGTAAGGTAGAAAAGAACGAGACCACCGAAGAGGCCGCAATAAGGGAGTGCCTCGAAGAATCGGGATATCAGGTCACATTGATCGATAAGAAGAACATCGGATATTGTGATGTGTGCGTATGCCTGTTAGGTAAAAAGATCGCGAAAGGTGAAATGGAATCGGAATTATTCGATAAATTGCCTAGTGATCTGGCATTTGATACTGACGAATACGAAGATGTCATTGAATGGGCCAGATGTTGTATTCATCAATGAATCCATCATTGAAATGTCACAACCTTGTGCCCCGATAGAAGGCAACAACATCCATCAGTTTTCTGCGAGTCTCCATGCAACTTGCTTTAAATATTAGTATTAGATAAGGTAGAATCAGCCTCGCCGCCTGAATGATTCAGAGGAATTACATCATGGCAAGAATGCACACAAGAAGAAAGGGCAAATCCTGTTCGAAGCGCCCCATGGTCACCGAGAACCCTGCATGGGTTTCTGTCTCAACCACCGAGATAGAAGACATTATAGTCAAAATGGCCAAGGACGGCAACAACTCAGCTAAGATCGGACTTGTCCTAAGAGATCAGTATGGAGTTCCGGACGTTAAGCTCGCTACCGGAAGCACAGTGACAAAAATCATGGAAGCAAAAGGTGTTTCACCTGCACTTCCTGAGGACCTATCCAATCTGATGAGACGCGCCATCACACTTAACGTTCACGTTAAGAACAACCGTGGAGACGTCGCCAACCAGAGAGGACTCCAAATGATTGAAGCGAAGATCAGAAGACTGGAACGTTATTACAAAAACAATGACGTCCTGCCTAAGGATTGGAAATACTCACTCAACACTGTGGAGCTCATGCTTAAGTAAGGTGTTCTATGGACGATAACGTCCTACCTTCCAAACTTTTTAATCGTTTATCATCTGCGGCAAAGATCGTCCGCGACCATAATTTTATTCAGGTATTCTCACATCACGATGCCGATGGGATCTCTGCTGCAGGGATCATCGCAAAAACACTGGCAAGAGCCAATAAAGAATATACCGTAACATTGTTCACAACAATGAACGATGAATACTTTAACATCGTAAAAGAATGCAAAGCAAATTGCATCCTAATGACCGACCTTGGCGCATCATACATCAAACAATTAGAAGGACTGAACAAAGATGTCATCGTTCTAGATCACCACAATTCACCAGACGATTCAGAAAAGATCTGCTACGCCAATCCACATCTCGTCGATATCGATGGAATGACGTCTGGATGCGGTGCGACCATGGCATTTCTCTTCTCGCTTGTCATGGATGATCATAATTGGGACCTTGTTCAGATAGCATTTGCAGGCATAGCCGGCGACAGACAGCACATTAATGGATTGAGCGGCCTTAATACATATCTTCTGGATGAAGGCGTAAAAAAAGGATTTGTCACTGTAACAGAAGGTTCATTGGTACCTCCTGGACCAATGTCCAAGTCCATGTATCTGACGACAGACCCGTACATAAGGGGCATCACTGGCAATCAGGAAGGCGTCTCACAGATTCTGAAAGATGCTGGTATCGCATTAAATAAATCATTTACGGATCTTACCGAAGATGAGAAAAGAAGACTGTCAACATTAATGGCCATAAAACTCACCAAACAAGGTGTAATACTTCAAACAATGAAAGAAGTTGCCAGGACCAGATATTTCCTGAAGGATTGGAACATGGATGCTGAATCCTTCGCAGACATACTGAATGCCTGCGGACGCTCGGGTGTTGGCGGTATCGGTATCTCGGTCTGTCTAGGAAGCAATGATGACCTCATTAAAGCGATCGAACTG
>JBAZDV010000136.1:0-3857 GCA_041654195.1 Candidatus Methanomethylophilaceae archaeon
CTTGGATTATTTCTGAGACGGAAACTGACGCCGGGGACATGTCCGAAAAAAATGCAAAAAAAATTATGCAAGAATTGGGTCTTTAAAAAGATAATAGATATGGCGTTATGGAGAATCTGAATAACAAGAAAGAAAAAAGCTATGAGAGAAAGTGACGAGATAACTGAGAAGGAATTGATTGAATGGGAGATAGAAAATAACCGTCTTGCGGCTGAATATTTGGTTCTGCCTCGGCGAGTTGCAGATGCGATACTCCAAAGTAAAGTGAGCTTACTGGGGATAAAAATCTATGCCATCGTGCAGAGTTTGTCGCTGACAGAAAAGGGTAGTTCTGTTAGCAACTGGGAGCTTTCCCAAATTTGTGGGGCATCAGAAGGGGCTATTAGTCGGGTAATTTCACAGATGAAGGAAATGGGTTTTTTAGAGCAAACGTCCTTTGACGGGCGCACCCGTTTTTTGGATGCAACTGGAGAAAGTAAGTGCAAAAAAATCACTGAACTTTATGGAGATGATCGGGATCTGTTATGAGCAAAAAAACCAAGGCAAAAGAATGGGAGTTAAAATCAAAGTATTTGGCATGCCCACGGGAGGTTGTCGAGTCTCTTTTTGCGGGGGGGCTGAGTGTTTTGGATATGAAAATCTTTTTCGTGATCCAAAGTCTTTCAAAAACGGAAAAGGGGTGTTTTCTAAAAAATGAGTCCTTTGCACGGTTGTGCAAGGTCACGGAATGCTCGGTAAAAAGAACCATCTCTCGTCTAAAAGAACTGGACTTAATCCGTCAAATTGGATGGGATGGGCATCGCAGATTTTTGAGATCAACATATTACTGCAAGGAAGAAAACGGTGAAAGTTTGGGAAAAATCAGCAATGAAACAGCGGGAGAAAAACCCATGCCACCCGGGCACCCAGCGCCCATGCTGCCCGGGCACCCAGCGCCCGCCCCTATATATTACATATATAATAAAGTAAAGAATATGAAGACTAAAAACATTCCCGCTCGCAACGAGCGGGGGTGTGATGCTGATGGAAATTCTTTGATTGGGAAAAAGGATGAAAGGACCATCTGGGAGAAAATGGCTGGTCATTTCAAAAACCATATTCCTGGTGACTTAGCAAAACGTTCAATCGTCTCCAAGGATGCCAAGATGTTAAAAAGTTTCTGCAAAAGGGAGTCCATCGATTTGCAAAGGATAAAAAAAATCATGCGGTGGTATTCCTCCCAATTCGATAAAGAGAAAAATCCGTATTCCAGAAAATACCTTCCTCTGTACGTACCCCAAGCGGTTTCGATGCGGGGATTCTGCGAAAAGTTTGTCGGGATTGAATGTGCCATGTTGCGGGAAGGAGACGATCCTCAACCACAACAAAATGAAATGCCGAAACTTACCAAAAAGGAAGAAGAACGTATGGAGATGATGAAGTATCAAGTCCAATTTCCTTCGAATGCCAAGATGGAGACCTTCCCGAGATTAGTCCACGAACTTTCTGTTTCCTTTGACCGATACCGGGAACGGGTTCTTAAAGAGATATCAGACGAAACCACGAGACAATTTTACCTGAACAGTTTTTTCACGGAGTTTCATTTTTTCCTGGAATATTCCCTTTTCATTTCCGAGGAGGTGCGGCAGTGGAAAGGTTGGTCAGGGGACTTTTCGATATTTGTGCCACGAGAAAAACATTTTAAAAGGTACGTCCAACATATCGTCCGGGAAGGAAACTATGGATTTGACAACGATTTGAAAGGGATATTGGAGATATGAAAAGAGAAAAGGTGACTTCCCAAATCGAACAGCAGATTGTTACCGGGTTAGTCGTTTCGGTGGAGTTTTTATCCCAGATGGCGCCAATTTTAGATGTTAATCTCTTGCAGTCCAAACATTTCCAGATAGTTGCAAAATGGGCGTTGGATTATTTTGGAAAATATGAAAAAGCGCCGCAAGAAAATATCGAGGGAATCTACCATGCCTGGGTGAGTGGCGCCAAAGCCGAGGATGATTTAATAGATTCCGTCCACGAAGTTCTGGAAAACCTCTCAGAATCGTTTTTAAGCGCTCCAAATTTAAATATACCATATCTACTCGACTCTGCCTCCAAATACCTCTCAAATCGAAAGCTAGAGGCCTTAAAAGACGTTTTAGAATATCATCTCGAATCAGAGAACCTTGAAGCAGCGGAAGCTGCGCTTGCGGAATACCATCCAATTTCGTCAAATAAAGACTCTGATATCGATCCTTTTAATTGCATGGAGGCCTGGGATGCGGCCTATGCTGACAGTCAGGCTTCATTGATTGAGTGGAAGGAACCGGATGCTCGGTCTTTTTTTGGCAATGCTTTCTCACGGGATGCTTTGATTGCGATCTTGGCGCCAGAAAAACGTGGAAAAACATGGTTTTGTCTTGAGTTTGCATTCCGGGCACTTTCTCAGAGAAAGAAGGTTGCTCTTTTTGAGGTCGGCGATATGAGCACCAGCCAGATTATGCGAAGGATTGGTGTGCGGCTGAGTAAGCGACCCTCCTATAAAAAGGACCTTGGGATAATAAAGGTTCCCCGGAGGCTTTTCCGAGTGGATGGAAAGGTCGAGGCAGAAATGAAAGACGTCTCTTGCGATTGCACTGCGAACTCCAATTCCTCGAAAAAAGCTGTGGATATGTTTTTGCGGGCAAATGGAATTAAACCGAAGGAACCCTTTTTTAAGCTATCCGTTCATCCAAACTCGTCGGTAAGTATGCATGATATTTCTGCGATTTTGAAAAAATGGGAACTTTACGAAGGTTTTGTTGCAGACGTAGTGATAATTGATTATGCTGACATTTTGGCTCCGGAGCCCGGAACAGGGCATTTTACAACTCGAGATCAAGTTAATAGTACGTGGAAGGCACTACGTCGAATGAGTCAGGAGAAACATTGTCTTGTAATAGCTCCAACTCAGGCAGATGCGGCAAGTTATAACCAGCCTCTTTTGGATTTGAAAAACTTCTCGGAAGATAAAAGGAAGTTGTCTCACGTGACCGGGATGCTCGGTCTGAACCAGATTCCAGTTGAGCGGGAAAAAGGGATTATGCGATTGAATTGGATTGTTTTGCGAGAGGATAGCTTTTCCGTTGATAAATGCCTGCACGTTGGTCAATGTCTGAAGCTGGGTCGTCCCTTCACCTGTTCCATGTTGTAAAATTTTTATTGGCAGAAAATATTTTGGCAATTTTGAGGTATGAAAAAAGATAATAGTAGAGACCGAGAGGTCGAGAGTGTTTTGAAAAACCGAAAGGATGAAAATATGACCGAAGATAAAACTTCCCCGAGAGAAAGTGTTGCCGCGCCTAATCCTCGGATGACAAGTGACATGCGGCTGGTGCGCATTGACAAACTGGTACCTTACCAAAACAATGCCAGGACGCATAGTCCTGAGCAGATAAAGAAGTTGCAGTCAAGTCTGAGAGAGTTCGGGTTTGTGAACCCGGTGTTAATCGATAAAGATTATGGGATCATTGCCGGGCACGGGAGGGTTGAGGCGGCTAAGGCTGAGGGGTTAAAAGAGGTCCCTTGTGTTTTTGTCGATTATTTGACCACAGCGCAAAAGAAAGCTTATATCCTGGCGGATAATCGTTTGGCTTTGGATGCTGGCTGGGATGACGATTTGTTGAAACTGGAAATAGAGGAATTGGAGGAACTTAACTTTGACCTTGATCTTACCGGATTCAGTTCTGCGGATTTGGATGACCTTTTCAGCGAAAAGAAAAGCAAGGAGGATGAGTTTGATCTTGATAAAGCCTTGGAAGAGAAGTCTTTTATTCAATCCGGGGACCTGTGGATTTTGGGAAAACATAGATTACTTTGTGGAGATAGCACGAAGGCAGAAG
>JBAZDV010000137.1:0-3855 GCA_041654195.1 Candidatus Methanomethylophilaceae archaeon
TACAATTGTTTGATACTTTCCGTCTATGAACTCTAAAGGCTTTGCTTGTTGAACGAGTTCTGCGTTTTGCTTTCTTGCTTCTTCCTGTTTTTGCTTCTTCTCACTTCTCTTTAGCTGTTTGTACGCCTCGTTAATACTCATCTCACCAGCCCTGAGCTTTGTTTTAACGTCGTCCGGTGCTTTCTTGGCTATCTTTTCGATGCGTGAGATTGTGTCATGCGAGACACCCGCGAGCTTTGAGAGTTCTTTGCGGGTTTCGACGTTAGAAATCGTGGCAGAATTCTGCGGGGATTTTGATGGCCGCCCTACATTGCTTTTGTAGCTCTCTTTCGCTTTTGCCGCTATCAACGGCTTGAGTTTCAACATCAGCTCGCCACGGACATATATAGGCAAGTTCCTGCGGCTGAATTGGTTCTCAATTATCCAGACTTTTGCAGCATCCTTGTCTGGAAATTTTTTCTCAATAGTCTTGAACTCTATGCCGTATTCTTTGCAAATCTCATACCTGTTGTGGCCGTCGATGATTACACCGTTCCAGACTACTAACGCGTCTCTGCAACCTTCGGCAATTAAGCTGGTTTCGAGCCCGGCGCGTTCTTCCGGTGTGAGTGGTGGTATCAGTTCTTTGTACTCTCTGTCAATTATCAGTTCCATGCTCATGCTCCTTTCGTTGGTTTTTGGGTACTCAAAGCTGGTAGGCGCTTTCGTAGTGAGCGGCCACAAAAGCGCCTGCGGTGCGCACCGTTACCAGCTTTCAATATCCAAAAAAGAAGAGCCGCCCAGTAACGGGCGGCTTTGTGGCGTTGCTATTAGAAAGGGGGTGTTATGCGCTTGCCATAGGCTCCACAAAAAAGTAAGGCCCGCCTTTCAGCGAGCCTTAAAATGTAGGGAGGTCATCTATGTCAAGGCATATCTCAGTAATATGTCATGCTCATCAGTCTAAGCGTTTTCTTGCCGAAAATAGTATCTGCAATAACTTTGAAACTAACCACGCGAGTGTTCTTGTAATCGAAAGGCGTACCGTCCGCTCTGGTGAACCTTGAAAGCGTGAAACTCTCTTGCGATGAGGCAGCTACATACCCCATGCTATAACGATAACCTTCGTCGTAGTTAGTCTCGTTTATAATAAAAACAGCGCTTTTCCACGTGTAGTTGCTCCTATTGTAAACAGTCACCTTGTTGCTCGCCGCGCTGACTATCACGTTGCCGTTTATTTCCAGCGCGCTGCCTATCCAGAAGAAAAACACAGTAAGCATCACGGCCATAGCAGCAGCAGCTAGAAGCATCACTATTGCCCATTTCTTGCAGTTCATGATTTCACCTCCTTGCCTGAATTATACTACTGCGTAAAATAAATAGCCCCGTTGGCGAGACGGGGCTATCTGGCGAAAAAGGAGGTGAGAAGAGTTTATGTAATCAAGTCGTGCAGAAACGTATAAATTTGCTTTTCTTTGTCTCGTTCCAAACATTGTCACTGGAATCGAGTGGTATTTGTGACAGCAAATCTTCGTAAAACCGCGTCCACATCAGGTTTATAAACTCAGCGTCCAAATCAGGGTTGCAGCAACGATATACTACCTTTGCTCTTATGCTCTGCAATCCGCGGAAATCGTCTGCGACAATTATAGGCGTACCGGCGCAGACAGAATCGTAAGCCTTGTGCGGGCCTGAATTTATGTAATTCAGATTTGCCCTGCCCTTAGAATCTGTCGGATCGAATGAAACCAGCGAGAAAGCGGCTCTGCTTATCCTGTCAAGCATATCGTCATATGACAAAAACGGCTCGCAGCCCATGAAATCATACGGCGGTTTTGAGTCTGAGCATATAAGCGTTATTTTGAAACCATGTTGGTGCAGTTTTTCAAGCATCGGCCTTTCTCTATCCAGTTTTCTTACAGTTTTGCCTACAAAGACTATCTCTTTCTTGCGTTCATGCTTTGAAAGCGGTTTTATAACATGGCTTCCGTAGTTTTTTACTACCAGTTTAGGGCAGTCTGTGTACTTTTCAGCGGTTTTTAGAATGAAATCGTTCTCAGCAACCAGGCGGTCTGAGCGCCTGCATATTCCTTTGAACACATATTCGCCTGCCATCAAGCGCATCCATTTCGGTATTTTGTCAACGCCGGAGAGAAAATCGTCAGGCAGGTATTCGTGAAAGTCGGTTATTATAGGCACTTTCGAGAACGGCTTATAGAACTCGAACGGTACTGTTGCTGAATAATGGTGGAAATACACCAGATCAGTCAGATGGTGCTGCGATATGCGCTCTATAAGAGCCGTTTCGTACTGTTTCCTGCTGCGGTAATTGGAACTCAGCTTATAGAAACACGGCCAGTAAGTGATGTTGCCGACAGTCTCAGGCTTTTCAGGCGTCTCTGTCCAGTAATAGTAGTTCACGCCCATTACTTCGGCCAGCGCGTTCACGGTGCGCATCACTCTCTTGTCGTTCTTTGGGTGCAGGTGAGCTACAACAAGCGCTAGTTTCATCATCTCACCTTCTTGCAGACGCAAAGCGCAATACTCGAAAGCTCAGGTCGCTCGTTGATAACGCTGCCCTTTGGTTTCAGCTTGAACGGCAGTCTTATGCACTTTCTCAACAGGCTCTTGAATGGTGTGAGCTTGTTAGTCTCACCGTCTATTCTCGCCTGCAACTTGAAGAAACTGAGCAATCGCAGCTCGATTCTGCTGTGAGAGAGAACACCAAACATTTTCACAGTCTTGAAACCGGCGTCTCGCAGATTGACAAGAAAGCGGACGTAGCTCATCTCGTTTATATGCCCTTTGGAGTCCGCATAACAGTCGTAAATAAGCATATTAGGCGTCGAGATGTATAAAACTCCGTCTTTCTTAAGCATTGAGTTCAGCTTTTGCAGGAATTTTCCAGTATCTTTCGGCTGGATATGCTCAAGCACTTCGTAACAGACAACTGTGTCAAACTCAGCAGCGTATTCAGTCTCAAGCACGTTTTCACAGCGATATTCGATGTTTTTGCCGCTCTCCTTGCCCTTTGCAACCACAATATTTGCTATATCCACGTCTATGCCTACGACTTTATGCGCAAATTGAGATAGTATCTTTGCGCCGTACCCCTTGTTGCAGCCCACATCAGCTACAATCTTGCCAGTTACTTGTGGCGCCCTGTACATTTCCTCTCTTGTTTTTAGCATTTCGACCTCCGAAAAGTAAAAGGGGACGCGATGGACGTCCCCTTCCCAGCAGCCCCAATGACTGCCTGGTGCAGAAGAAGAGTTTTACAGAGAAAAGTGCCGATACTCACCTTTTCAGGTGGCTGGTAGCGGGAGCCGGAGTCGAACCGGCCTGTGCTGCGCATGAGACAGCCGAGTAACCGATACTCTATCCCGCAGCAAAAGAGAGCGCCCTTACCGGTTAAGACGCTCTCGGCCAAGAGTCCCATAAGGAGTGACCTTTCAGGGGCAACAAGGCATGGGTATTCACTACTGGCTTTCTGCTACGTTTTCTCTCTTAATTGTTTCTGGGAAAAGGTCATTATAGCTAGTTTTGGCGCTGAAGATTTTTTCGCTTTCGTCTATGTTTTCATAGGTAAAGTCAATTGAATAAGACTCACCGCCCATTTTCTCTTTTAGAACATCAAGTGCTTCTGATGCGCGAATCAAAGTATCGTCTTGAAACTCTTGCTTCCCATCTACATACATCGCTTCGCCAAAATCTGTTGTTCTGAGATGTACCCAAAGTTTCTTACCCATTTGCTCCCTCCCAAATAGAGAGCCGCCACGTCTGACGGCTCCCCGAACACTACGTTCTTCCAGCTTTTCTACGTGCTTGGCCGTATCTGGCAAAGTATATGCTCCAAGCAGCTTGCGACTGCGAGTGGGC